>CAMLIF010000063.1 GCA_946479985.1 uncultured Flavobacteriales bacterium | reverse complement strand
GTTTTGACAGTTTTCACAAGCTTTCCGTGCTGTAAAATTTCAACTTTGAAAAAGGGGAGTGGTTTTCCTGTTTTCTCATCTTTTACAGAACCTTTTACATGCATCGGGAATTTCAACAGATTGAAAGCGCTCTGTTTGTGTTCAACTGCAGAATCAGTTTCGCAGGAAGTAACTACTGGCCCTAAAAATCCTAAAATCCCAAGAAGTGATAATCTAACCGCGCGAAACGCCGGCACCTGGATCTGTGAAACTTTGTAATCGAACTGGTTTGAGTTAAAAATCCCGCAGGTTTTTCCTTGGTTCTTATGCAGGGCCGAATGAATTTCTTCTTCCGATGAATTTCTGAAATCAGTAAGCACATGGTCGCAGTTTTTGCAATGAAAACCTTCTTCGCGCTTTTCCATATCTGAGTGCTTGTTCTTGCACGGAAGTGTTAGTATCGGCTTCATAGTATTGATTTAATGGTTAAAAATTGGTTTCACAATATTCCTGAGGTAAGGATTACCACATGAAACCCTTATCTATATATGTTTTTCCTGATTTAAACTGAAATAACATTACTTCACCATCCGTAAATTGTTCAGATGATTTAGGTTTGTTGAGTACGCACTTTTTGATTTTAGATTCAATCAATTCAGGTTTTTTTGCCAGAAAAATGGTTGCAAATCGATCAAGATTGCCAATGTAGAATTTTCGCTTTTTGTATGAATAAAAATGTGTAACCCGCCTGCCGATACAATCCGAACGTTTGGGAGTTATAGAAATAAGGGTGTCTGTTTTTTCAAATGAAAAATAAACAAAAAATGCCTTATCTATTTGGTTACTGCTATCAACTACCTGCTTGAAAAAATCAGCATTTTTTTGCACTTCATTAATCTGAAAAATTGTTTGGGTATCAGGGGCTTTTGCCTTCTGTGTGCACGAGAAAAACCAAAAATGAAGAAATACAACAAAAAGAATCCTTTTCATAAATAACAGGTGTGTTTCCATTGAATTTACATGATTGTTTGAGATAAGGTTTGTGAAATCTCTATTTTGGTTTGTTTTTTGATTAATCGGTTTCAATATTATTGTGAATGGTTAAACTTGCGGTTATGAAAACAAAATTCTACTTGATTCTGTCACTTGTTTTTTTTGGTGCTAATTCATTTTACGGACAAAATCTCAAGCCCGATTTGGCAGCAACCGTCAATGTCTCCATTCCGCCAACAAATACAGAATACATTGGTTTAACCCGTCTTTTTATAGTTTCCAATTTCGAGGAAGATCAGCGCTATCCTTCGGTTTTGGCGCAAAAATTTGACAGATCTGTTTACACGCTCGAGACATCTCAGCAAGATGCAGAAATGTATTTTACCTACGAAGTTTACCGCAACTGGAAAAAATATACAGTTGCTTCATACACTCAATCCACAAGCACAGATAAAAAAGGAAATTCGTATACAACAACCACTTATCGTTACGACGGGGAAGAAGAAATTCAATTTGTATTGCGGTTATATTTAGCAAACGGAACCATACTTTCTCAATCTTCAAACAGAACCAGGGCTACATATTATGGAACCTCCACTTCTTCTTATCAGGCTGCTTTGAATGATTATAATAGTTATCGCGACAAAAAAACAATCGAAACCATTGAGGGTTTAATTTCTTCCCAATACGACAAAATTGCCAATGAATATTTGTTCACTGAACGAACTGTTTTCATGTATTCAATTGGTGTGAAATCACGTAAGCACGATTTTAGTGACATGAATGTTGCCGCAGAGTATATGAAAAACTGGCTGGGTTCCAATCCAACTGACCTGAACTCGCCCGATGTTATTGAGGCAAACAAACTATACGATGCCGTTTTATTGGAATACGAGCCAACAAACAAAGCGAGAGTAGATAACGAAATTGCAGCTGTTGTTTATTATGAAAAAGCGTGCATGGAATTCATGGTGAAAAACTATCGCAAGGCAGAAGAACTCATTTTGAAATCAGAAGAACTCGATAAACGGATTCATCACAGCCAGGAAGGAATGAAAAATACATTGGCGTTGATGAAAGAACGGAAAGTGTTTAACTAATGACTAGTTATCAGTGCCGGCGAGCGAATAATGCAGCCGGCATTTTTTTATTTCATCTGTTTTGAAAATGGGTAATTAGTAATTCGCAATTAGTAATTTTGAAGGATGAGTAAAGCAAAACTAAGATCCATTTCATTGGAGCAGATCAATGCGTTCAACAAAAACACATTGATGGAACAACTCGGTATTGAATGTGTAGAATTAGGTGATGATTATCTGGTTGCTACCATGCCTGTTGATCACCGAACGCACCAGCCAATGGGCTTGCTTCATGGCGGTGCAAGTGCGGCGTTGATCGAAAGCATTGGTTCAATGGGTTCTACTTTACTTATCGATCTGAAAAAAGAAGCGCCGGTCGGAATTGAAATCAACGCAAATCATATCGGCGGAGTAAAAACCGGATTTGTAAAAGCAATCGGGAAAATTGTTCATGCCGGAAGAAGAACTCATTTGTGGCAGGTAGATATCTTCGACGGAAAAACAGATGCCCATATTTGTACCGGCCGATTAACAATCATGATCGTTCCAGTGCAATGAGCGATTTCCTTTTGATCCGTTTGCCCGGAAGAGCTCCTCAATGTCTGAAAGGAACATTTGAACTGGCGCCTGCAGCTAAAGTGCCCGCAGGTTTTGTTTTTTCAGATTCTATTCATCAGTCGTTATATGTTCTAACAAAAGAAGAAACTGCCGAATTGAGTGAATTGGAATTTCATTTTTCGGACAAAGAACCAGTTGTTATTTCACCACGTGATTATCAAATAGAAGCACAGGCTTTACTAAATGCCTTTCCGATAATGAACGTTGAAAAAGCGGTTTATAGTCGTGTGAAAAAA
Source organism: uncultured Flavobacteriales bacterium (assembly GCA_946479985.1). The sequence goes on along the minus strand of CAMLIF010000063.1, from coordinate 19,079 downwards.
GTTGCTTTCGATTCTTCCAAAGTAATTGATGCTTTCGAAAAAGCCTGTAAAGAGTACCCTTTAGCTTGTTGTTATTTGGTTTCTTCAGAACTGTTCGGAACCTGGCTGGGTGCAACGCCCGAGCTGCTGTTAAAAGCAGAAGATGGGGTTTTAAGTACCATGGCTCTGGCCGGAACACGAAAAGCAGAGAATGATTCTGCCTGGGAAGAGAAGGAATTGGAAGAACATCAGTTTGTGATCGACGCAATAGTTGATGCCTTGCAGCGGTCAGATTGCTATGACATTGATGTGGAACTAACCATTGATAAAGTGGCCGGACCCGTGAAACATTTGTACACACCGATAACCGCTGTTGGTTCAATTGAATCTGCGTGGGGGCTTGCACTTGACTTGCATCCGACGCCTGCGGTTTGCGGAACTCCGCGTATTGCTGCCCTGGATTTAATTCATTCGCGTGAAATGCATGATCGGGAATTGTACACTGGACTGTTTGGTTGGGTAAGTGAAGATCAGGTTGAATTATTTGTAAATCTTCGATGCGCAAAAATACTTGAAAAGCATGCCTACTTGTATGTTGGCGGAGGATATACTTCTTCTTCTATTCCGGATAAAGAATGGGATGAAACGGAGAATAAGGCAACAACACTTATTAGAGTTTTAGGGAATTGATAATGGAAAATCACTAATTGAAAAGAACCGAACTTATAGAAAGGTTTGATTGGATAAGAACTTTTCATTTTTACATTATCAATTTTCAATTAATAGATAACTTTAACCCATGATTACAAGCGCCAAGCAAGAAGTCCAGTTCTTAGTGTCACTCATGAAGCAAGCCGGAATTACACATGTAGTTCTTTCACCGGGTTCACGGAATGCTCCGTTAACCATAGCTTTTGATGAAGACCCGTTTTTCACTGTTTTTGTTATCACGGATGAACGAAGTGCGGCGTTTTATGCACTTGGGATGGCCCAGCAATTGGGAAAACCCGTCGCTGTTGCATGCACATCCGGTTCTGCGCCGTTGAATTATTTTCCTGCGGTTGTGGAAGCATATTATCAGCAGATTCCGTTATTGGTGCTTACAGCTGACCGGCCGACAGAATGGATTGATCACGGAGACGGGCAAACTATTCGTCAGCAAAACGTTTTTGGCTCGCATGTTCTGGATTCTTTCCATTTGGAAGAGTTTCACAATGCCGACAAAAAATGGCAGGCTCAATTACGTTGTTCCGAATTATTGCAGAAAGCGCATTATCAGAAAGGACCGGTACAAATCAATCTGCCTTTTTCCGAGCCTTTATATAATCAAATTGATTTCGTTGCAGATTCGGAAACGAAACTGGTTAAAAGATTCCCGGCAGTGCGTTCACTTTCAGACAATCTGAAGTCCGATCTCTCTGCGCTATTGGAATCGTCAAAAAAACGGTTGATTATTGTTGGTCAAAAACGACCGGATAAACAGGTTGATCAATTGTTGCTCGATTTGTCGGAGCAGGATTCCTTGGTTGTTTTAACCGAGCACACGAGCAATGTTTCAGGAAAGAAACTGATAGAGCCAATAGATTCGGTTTTGGCCAGAATTGGTTCCGATAACTCCTTTTACCCTGATTTGATTTTTCAGGTAGGTGGTGCAATTGTTTCGAAGCGCATTAAAAAATACTTACGTGATTCAGGTGCGAAAGTGATAACCATTGATCAGCAATTTGATTTTTCCGATACTTTTCATGGATTACACCTGTCGGTAGATGCAGATCTTGAGTCGGTTTTACAACTTGTTTTGGATGATTGTTTAAAAGCTCCCGTGATTTCTGATTATTCGGAGAAATGGATTGCTGCACTTACTGAAACACAGCAGATTCATAAACGGTTTGCTGAGACAGTAGAATATTCTGATTTCAAGGTGGTGGAAACCATTTTAGAGGCTTTGCCAGCAAATACCAAAGTTCATTTTTCGAATAGTTCCATGATCCGTTACGGATTGCTTTTTCCGAATAGTTTTAGAGGTGAGATGTATTGTAATCGCGGAACGAGTGGAATTGATGGCTGTACGTCGACAGCCGCTGGTGCGGCATTGGCCGATTCGGAAACATTACACGTTTTGGTAACCGGTGATCTTTCCTTTTTCTATGATTCAAATGCGCTTTGGAATAAACATTTGCCTTCTAATTTGCGAATTATTGTGGTGAATAATGGAGGCGGAGATATTTTCAATATTATTCCCGGTCCTGCAACTACTAATCAGCTGGAAAAAGTCTTCGTTGCTGAACACGAGTTCAAAGCCAAAGGAATTTGTGAAGGATTCGATGTCGAATATCAATTAACAGCTACACTTTCAGAATTGAAAAGCGCATTAAGCCAATTAGTTGTTCCTGCCAAAAATAAGCGCGCGAAAGTACTGGAAATAGATACCATTGGTCGTGGGAATGCAGCTATTCTGAAAAGATACTTTGAGAAAATTGCGGAAAAATGATTTTTTATTCAAATGAATCTGACTTGTAATCAATAGTAATGGGGGCATTGAGCGAAGTCGAAATGAAAAAAGAGCTTCAACTGTTAAAAACTACTACGAAAAAACAGTTTGAAGCTCTCTCTATTGGTTTGTAACCCGCCTGAGGTGGGTTAAGGTTTTGTAATTCAAATGTATGAAAACGATTTCTTAAAAAAAATAATCCGTATAAAAAGATTTTCTATTTTACGTGTGAATATTAACAAGTCAATTATCGTTAAAATGACTGTTGTTTTGAAGTTGCTGTGTATTTTTGTCCCAAAACTAGAAACGTGGACTTTTCAATTTTAGCAACAGGTACCGGAATTTTTTATCTTGTTGTATTAACCTTACTAGAAATAGTTTTGGGTATCGATAACATTATATTCATTTCTATCATAACAGACAGACTTGTAAAACAAGATCAGAGAAAAGCCCGGATTTTAGGTTTAAGTCTCGCTTTGATCATCCGTATACTCTTATTAACTGTTGTTTCCTGGATCATGAAGTTAGATCAGGATTTCCTGTTTAAATCAGTTGAGTGGCTTCATTACTTCCCGTATACAACCGAGAAAATCACCGGACACAGTTTGGTTTTATTGATTGGGGGATTATTCCTGATCTATAAATCAGTGGGGGAAATGCATTCAAGTATCAGAGGACACGAAGTAGAAGGTAAGAAGAAACGCAAAGTTCGTTTAAGTGCGGTTATCCTTCAAATTGTAATGGTAGATTTCATTTTTAGTTTTGATTCGGTTATTTCAGCGATTGGTATGACAAACGATATTAGTCATGAAACACATGGTAATCCGCTCGTGATCATTTTTGCAGCTGTAATTGTTTCAATGATTATCATGCTGATCTTTGCTAAGCCAATTGCAGATTTTATCAACTCGCGCCCGACTATTAAAATGATTGCATTGGGATTCCTGGTAACAATCGGGGTTTTGTTAATGGCCGAAGCATTTGGTCAGCACATTCCAAAAGGCTATATCTATTTTGCAATGGTGTATGCATTGTTTGTTGAATTTCTCAATATCCGTGCGCGCAGGAATAAAGGCGAGGCTGAGTAGTGATAACTTTCGGAAACCGGACTTTTGAAGACGAAGAAGATGCCTTAAGCTTTTTTGAAGATAAATTGTTCGAAATAAAACGGCATTTACAGCAAAAACCATTGCTTCGGGCTACAGTAAAATCGCGTATTTCTGAATTAACCCAATTGAGTGTGCTCGAAGAACAGCTCCATGTTTCGAGAGCAGAATTCGTATTACACTTGCCCGACTTTTCCGGAAAAGGAGCAACAGAACAATGGGCATTGTATTCGGCAGCTCTGTCGAAGTGGAAATTGCAGATCTTTCAAACTGATTCTGCGAAAGAGATGCTTGAACTAATCCGATTTGGCTTTGAATTTATGAAAGGATTTTATTCCCTGTTGCCGGATTTCGAGTTGGACGAAGAAGATCCTAAAGTCGGCATAGCGGAAAACGTTATGCATTTACAAGCCGGTTTCCAATGGATGAAAGAAGCAAAGATTCAAACGTTTTCCGGACTTAGTGAACAACTTGTGGACAGAATACCCGAAAACGAAACTATTAAATTGTTCGCAATGGAACTAAAGAGGTTATCTTTGCGGTTATCTTATTTATAGAAAATCATGAGTTCCGATCCTTTTGATAAACTGAGAGCACAATTAGAATTACAAGAATGGCCAAATGTTTATCTCTTTAAATTTATTGTCCCGAATAATTCTCATGCAATTGCGCAGGCAGCTGCTTTGTTCGATGATTTGTCAGAATTGAATTTTCATGAATCAAAAACGGGCAAATACATTAGTGTTACTGCCAAAGAAATGATGCTGACAGTTGATGACATCATTGCCGTTTATAACAAGGCTGCGGCCATTGAAGGAATTATATCATTATGACAAGAAAAGGACAAATTATCGCATTGTGTCTGAGTATGGTACTTGTTTCATTCTCTATTTACCGGATGAACCAGGATATAAGCAGATTAGGAGCTGAACGTTATCTGCACTCGATTATATTCGGATTAGCCGGTTTTTTATTTTTCTACCTGCTCTACAAAGGAATTATCAAGCGTTTTAGTAAAGGACACATTGATCAGAAAAAGTACGCTAAACTATTTGAGTTGGAAACCACTGTTGTTTCCGGTGAGCTGGAGTTCTATTTTACAATTGAAGAATCCCGGAAAGTGAAATTTAGTATTTTGAACCGGACATTGGAAGTATTGCAAGTTCTGAAAGATGAAGTAGTTAATAGCGGCGGACATATCGTCAGATTTGACAGTTCTACGCTGGAGAATGGCATTTATTTCTACTGTTTGGAGACAGAAAATCAAAAAACAATGAAGCGTTTAAGTGTTCAGCATGACAAGCTGACGGTGTAAATTGTTTTGGTCGAAATTTTGAGTAGAAGAATTTTAAATTAACTTTGGGTTGGCGAAAGTCACTTTATAAAACAACAAATTATGGCATTAGAAATAACAGACGCGAATTTCGAGGAATTAGTGTTGAAGTCAGACAAACCGGTAGTAGTAGATTTTTGGGCAGAATGGTGTGGACCATGTAGAATGCTGACTCCGATTATCGAAGAAATGGCAACTGAATACGAAGGAAAAGCAGTAATCGGAAAAGTAAATGTAGATTTAAATCCGGTTGTTGCAGGACAATTCGGGATCAGAAATATTCCAACAGTTCTTTTTGTTAAAGGAGGTGAGATTGCAGATAAATCTGTAGGTGCAGTTCCAAAAAATCAATTGACTGCCAAATTGGATGCATTGATTTAATTCAAAAAAATATTTTTGAAAAAGTCCTTATCTATTCGATAAGGACTTTTTTTTGTGCTATAACGCCAAAAATGTACGGACATGTAGGGACAAGTCGTGACTTGTCCCTACATTTTTGACTATTTTTGCAACCGAAAAAAAATGTAAATGAAAAATTTCCTTAAACGGCTGAAATATTACGGAATCGGGTTTGGTTTAGGACTAATCTTCGTAATCTTCTTTTTCGATAACAGGGGTTGTTCGTGGCTGCCTGGAAGTCGGGTAAAGAACACTATTCTTGGCCGTATTTTGGTTGTTTCCGAGAAAGATCAGAAAGCTTATGACAAGCTGAATATCTCCGATAAAGAAATTGTCCAGTTTTTGAATGATGGCGATTTGAATATTGGAGCCAGTAATACCCATGGCAATCCGAAAGTATACGAAATCACCAAAGAAATTCGTGGAAAAGAAGTCAAATTGTGGTTTACACTTCCAAACGAAACATTTATTTCCGAAGTGGTTATTCCGAAAGGAACCATTGAAGAAGTTAGAAATACAAAAGAAGGAACAGGGCGTATGATCCGGTTTCCTCTGGTCGACAATCTGATCTTCCTGAAAGAAACCGATAAGAGCTTTAACGAAGAAAAGGAAAAACTGAAATTAGACGATTCTAAAAAAGTAATGTATTACCTGAAAAAGAATGGTCGAATTGATTTTGCTGCTTCCCGTTTGATGGATAAACCTTATCCGATTCAAAAAATTATTTTCACAACTCCAACCAATCAGGTAGTTCATGCATCTAGTTACTGGTTCGAGGAGCACGTTACCATCGAAAGCTTTGATTCGATAGATACACTCGATATTACGAAACACTAACTGTTGATAAGTACTACAAAATAGCGCTTCCCAGTTAATCATTTTATTACATTTGTTCAATGGAATTTTCTGCATCACAAATCGCGGGCCTTTTAAACGGCCAAGTAGTTGGAAATCCTGACGTAACAGTAACGGGATTGGCAAAAATCGAAGAAGGTGTTGCCGGCTCACTGTCGTTTCTTTCAAATCCTAAGTACGAAGAATTTATCTATTCTACCGGTTCCAGCATCTGCATCGTTAATAATGCATTTGAACCTGCAAAACCGCTTCCTGACACATTGACTTTGGTGAAAGTAGAAGATGCTTATGCCTGTTTTGCACGTTTGCTCGATTTGTACGGGCAAATGAACAAGAAAGCGCCCAAGATTGAGCAGCCTTCATTCATTGCTGAAACAGCCGTAGTTGGAGAAGGATTGTATTTGGCTGCTTTTGCATACATTGGTGAGGGAGCTAAAGTTGGAAATAATGTAACTATTTACCCGAATGTTTATATTGGCGACAATGTAATCATCGGTAACGATACAACCCTGTTCGCAGGCGCAAAAATTTATTCCAATTCTATAATTGGAGATCGCTGTATTATTCATGCGGGAGTTGTGGTTGGAAGTGATGGTTTCGGATTTGCCCCGGATGAAAAAGGAGTTTTCTCCAAAGTTCCGCAAATCGGAAATGTAATTATTGAAGATGATGTGGAAATTGGTGCTAATACCACTATTGATTGCGCCACCATGGGTTCTACGATTATTCGCAAAGGCGTTAAAATAGATAATCTCGTACACCTGGCTCATAATGTTGAAATAGGTGAACATTCCGCAATGGCAGCCCAGGTTGGTGTTGCAGGTTCTGCAAAAATCGGGAAACACGTAATGGTTGGCGGACAAGCCGGAATCAGTGGTCACTTAACCATTGCCGACGGAACTAAGATTGTTGCGCAATCAGGAATTCCGAGCAGCGTGAAAAAACCGGATACGCTTATGGGCTCACCCGGAATTTCGATAGATGATTTCAAAAAATCTTATTTTGGCTTCAGAAAATTACCGTTCATTCTTCAGAAATTGAATGAATTAGATCAGAAAATAAAATCTTTGGATAAAAAGCAAGATTAAGCTTATGTCAGACAAACAACGCACCCTTAAGGAAGCAATTGAATTTAATGGAGTTGGACTCCATACAGGAGAAGCGGTTACAATGACCATTCATCCGGCTGCCGATAACCACGGCTACAAATTTCAGCGTATCGATCTTGAGAATCAACCGATCATTAAAGCAGACGCTGATTTGGTAGTTTCAACCGATCGCGGAACAACGCTTGAAGCTAACGGTGCAAAAGTATATACAACAGAACATGTGCTTGCTGCCCTTTACGGAATGCAGGTTGATAATGCGCTGATAACGTTAACAGGTCCCGAAATTCCAATTATGGATGGAAGCTCTCTTCCGTTTGTGAAAGAAATTGTCCGGGTTGGATATGCAGAGCAAAACGCTGAGCGCGATTATTTTGAGTTGAACGAGAACCTTAAGTGGGAAGATACTGAAAAAGGAATTGAGTTTTTAGCCGTTCCGGATGATCATTACCGTGTTACTGTAATGGTTGATTACAATTCTCCTGCACTTGGAACACAGCACGCAAGTATGTTCCAGATAGCGGAATTTGAAAATCAGATTGCGCCTTGCAGAACGTTTTGTTTCCTGAGAGAATTAGAATTCCTGGCGGCTAATAACCTGATCAAAGGCGGCGATTTAGACAATGCAATTGTATTGGTTGAGCGCAACGACGTAAAACAGGAAGAATTGGATCGTTTGGCAAAAATGCTTGGAAAAGACACACTTTCGGTTAATTACGACGGAATTGGTGTTTTGAACAGCATCAAAATGAAATTTGAAAACGAGCCTGCTCGTCATAAATTATTAGATATTGTTGGTGATTTGGCTTTGGTTGGTCGCCCTATCAAAGCACATTTCTTAGCGGCACGTCCCGGACATTCCGGAAATACGCGTTTTGCGAAAGTGTTGAAAGATCAGATTAAAAAGCAGGAGAAAGCAGGTAGAGAGTTCGATTTGACAAAAGACCCGCTTTACAATATCAACGACATTGAAAAAATGCTTCCGCACCGCTACCCGTTTCTGTTGGTCGACAAAGTAATGGAAATTGGCGATGAGCACATTGTAGGCGTAAAAAACGTAACAATGAATGAGCCGATGTTCGAGGGGCATTTTCCCGGGAACCCGGTATTTCCGGGAGTTCTTCAAATTGAAGCAACAGCCCAGGTTGGGGGAATTTTCGCGCTGAGCAAAGTAGAAGACCCGCATTTGTACTCTACATACTTCATGAAGATTGACAATGTGAAGTTCAAACAGAAAGTTTTGCCCGGCGATACATTGGTGTTTGAATTGAGATTGATTTCTCCTATCCGTAGAGGATTGGTACACATGGCAGGACAGGCATTTGTGAATGGAAAAGTGGTTATGGAAGCTGAAATGCTTGCGCAAGTTATCAAAGACAAGACGGAATGATAAGTAAATTGGCACAAATTGCTCCCGGCGCACAATTGGGAGAAAATGTAACGGTTGAATCGTTTACGACCATTTATGACGATGTTGTGATTGGTGCCGGTACTAAAATTCATCCGAATGTTACTATTTATCCGGGAACGAGAATCGGTGAAAATTGTGAGATCTTTCCCGGTGCGGTTATCGGTGTAATTCCTCAGGATCTGAAATTCGGTGGAGAATACACAACGGTTGAAATCGGTAACAGAACAGTTATCCGTGAATGCGTAACCATTCACCGTGGTACTTCAGACCGGTTGAAAACGAAGATCGGAGACAATTGCTTGTTGATGACTTATGTTCATATTGCACATGATTGCTTTATTGGTAACAACGTTATTCTTGCAAGTTATGTCGGGCTTTCGGGCCACGTAACAATTGAAGATTTCGCTATTCTCGAAGGAATGGTGGCTTCGCAGCAGTTTATGACTGTTGGAGCACACGCGTTTATTGCAGGTGCATCGCTGATCCGTAAAAATGTTCCTCCATTTGTGAAGTGTGCCCGTGAGCCGCTTACTTATGCAGGTGTTAACTCCGTTGGCTTACGTCGCAGAGGTTTTACAGATGAGCAGGTGCGCGAAATAGAAGACATCTATCGCATTATCTACGTTCAGAACAACAATATGTCTAAAGGTATTGAAGCGGTGAAGGAAACAATGCCTGAAACACCGCTGCGTACTCAAATTTTAGGATTTATCGATGCATCTGATAAAGGTGTTATTCGAGGAATGATATAACAGAACTTCCCAAAATACTTAGTAGTGGTTCATCGTAATGAAATTATTGAAGTTGTCATCGAAGATTTAGCTTTTGGTGGACAAGGTCTTGCTCGCTTAAAAACGGAGGATGGCGATTTTATCGTTTTCGTTGAAAATACGTTTCCCGGACAAAAAGTTCGCGCGCGTGTAGACAAGAAAAGAAAGCGTCATGCCGAATGTAAACTGGTTGAAGTATTGGAACGTTCGCCTGTTGAAGTTGAGCTTCCTTACCAGGAAATTTCAGGTGCACCCTACATCTTTGTCCCTATTGAGGAACAGCAGAAATACAAGAAAAAAAATACCCTGGATGTTTATCGCAAATTGGGTAATATCCGGAATTCAGAAGAGATTTTCGATGAGTTTATTTCAGCTCCGGATCCGTATTTCTACCGTAATAAAATGGAATACAGTTTTTCTTCCATTGAACACGATTTAGAAACAAACGAGGAGAAGGATGATGCATTCGCGCTTGGTTTCAAGCGAAGAGGAACCTGGTGGAAAGTGGAAAGTCTAAACAAGCCGAGTGGTTTGTTTGATGAACAATGGGAAACCATTTTGCCGGAACTCCGAAAACTGCTTCACAGCTTTAACCTGCCCGCATGGCATCCGCCGAAGAAAACCGGTTTTTTCCGTCATATTGTAGTCCGCAAATCGTTTCACCAGGATCAGTTACTCCTGCATTTTGTTACGAGTTCTGATGGAATAGAGCACTTCGATACTGAAAAAGTGGTTTCGTTCCTGAAGGAAAAGTTAGGGAATCGATTGGCGGGAATATGGCATACGGTAAACGACAATGTTGCTGACAGAGCCAAGATTGAAAACGGAACAAGTACCTTGCTTTTCGGAGCTGAAGTGGTAGTAGAGAATCTGCTTGGGCTGAACTTCGAGATCAGCATGGAAAGCTTCTTTCAGACGAATCCTAAAAGCGCTGAATTGCTTTATACCAAGGCAATTGATTATGTAGTTGAGAATACTTCTGAAAATGGAGTAATCATGGATCTGTTCTGTGGAACCGGAACTATCGGCCAATTGGTTGCGCAGCGAATCAATGTGTCGGAAATTGTAGGAGTTGATATTGTAGAAGAAGCCATTGAAGATGCAAAACGCAATGCAAAGAACAACGGATTGAACCATGTTCAGTTCTATGCTTCAGATGTAGGAAAATTCCTGCAGCACCACCCTGAATTTGCAGGTAAGATCGATACAATTATCCTGGATCCGCCCCGAGCAGGAATTGCTCCGAAAACATTGCTAAAAGTAATTGCACTGGATGCCGCTTCAATCGTTTATATTTCATGTAATCCGGCTACTCAGGCACGGGATGCAGATACATTGCAGCAGAACGGTTATCAAATGACAAAAGTAAGTTTGGTTGACCAATTTCCGCATACAAGCCATATTGAGGCAATAGCAGTCTTTAAAAAGAATTGAAAAGGCTGAATGTCTTTGTCAATTATTCGATTTTCCAATCTCAATTAAATAGGGTGACTGAGTGAGTCGCCAGTACTTTGGGAAAGTGAAGGTAGCTGAGCGAAGTCGAAGCTATTTCCCTTTCCCTTTCACAACAATAATCAGCGTATAAAGCATGATCTTGATGTCGAGTGCAATAGTCCTGTTCTTAAGATAAAGCAGGTCGAATTTCATACGCTGCACCATTTGGTCTACGTTTTCCGCGTAACCGTATTTCACTTGTCCCCAGGATGTAATTCCGGGACGAACTTTCGTTAACTCCATGAACTGCGGTTCAATTTTTACGATTTGATCAATGAAAAACTGACGTTCAGGTCTTGGCCCAACAAGCGACATATCGCCGATCAGAACATTGAAAAATTGGGGCAATTCATCGATCCGTACTTTGCGCATGAACCGGCCGATTGGCGTAATCCGCGGATCGTTCGAGCTGGAAAGCTGCGGACCGAGCTTCTCTGCATCCACGAACATAGTCCTGAACTTGATGATCTTGAATGATTTCCCGTTTAAACCTATTCGTTCCTGGAGAAATAGAATTGGACCTTTAGACGAAAGCTTTACACAAATGGCGAAAATGATATAAAAAGGAATGAGAAGAATGATTGCGATCAGTGAAAGGCATACATCCATAAACCGTTTCATGAATCGCTGCCATGGGGGCATAACCTCTTCATTTACCTCCATAAGCAAGGCACCGAAAATATTGTTCAGTTTCACTGATCCCGCCAGAATATCGAAAAGGTCCGGAGCAATTTTTATGACAATGTGGTGGTGATTGATTTTGCTGATGATTGTTTTTAATTTTTCGTGTTCGGTACTTTCAAGAGCAATAATTACTTCTTCAATCTCGTGTTCCTGGAGAATGTTCTCCAGGTTGTCAACATGCCCCAGGTAGGGTAATTTGTCTTCAAGTAACCGATCTACACCATTAATGTTTACATACCCGACAAACTGGTTTCCACTGCTGTGAGAAAGCTGCTGAACTTCGTTGTAAATAGATACTGCTTTGTCTGAACCTCCGATGAGTAAAGTTCTAAACCCGTCTTTATTGGTATGAATTCGTCTTACGACAATACTTGTGAGGATCAGCCGTGTGAAAATGGTTAGAACAAAATGAGTACCAACAAGAGTCAGTAATGCCTGGTAATAATCTTTGTACGTTTGAACCTGATCATCAATGAGCAGAACAAAGAATAGAATTATACAGCCGAAGATCGAAGAGAACAAGGTGTAGCTTAATATACGCAAGCGGTACAACCTGCGGACATCTATATATGTTCCCTGAATAGTGTAGAAAATCACCCAAACAATCGCAACAATGATGGTTCCTTTCCAAAAAGTAGCATTCAATTCAAAGGGAACTTCTTCAATAACTGTCTTGCGAAAGAAATAAAAGAACCCCCAGGCTATTGAAGCTACAAGGAAATCAAAGAAAACGAAAAGAAGCGTAAAAATTCCGCGCATGTAATCAGAAGTGTACTAAACGAATGTTGTCAATGTAAATGTCGGCAGAGCCCGTTGCTTCCTGGATAACAGATTTCAAATAAGGTTTGTAACCCGATGAGGATGTGTAATAGGAAACAATTTCTTTCATGTCGAAATAGATTTTTTTCCATTTTACAGAACCCGGATCCTGTTTGTTCATTTGTCCATAAGGATTGTCAACTGTAGAGCCGCCTGAATAAACGGTTACTAACCCTTGTTCAACGTTATTAGTATTGTGATAGTCTATTTCCATATAAACTTCGGCCCCTGATTTCGGTAAAACAATCGGGTCTACTGAAATGCCGCGCCATAAAGAATCTGTTGATCCGTTAAGTGAAATATGACCATAAGTTCCGTCAAGCGAAATAGCAGGATTGCTTTCAAATGTCATAGTTGCATTTGAATTGTTAGCGTCTGTAGTGAATTTTGAACTTGAAGACTCAAAATCTTCCAGCCAGAACTCACATTCTTTAGCATAACGTGTTATTGGTTGAATGGAAATCGTGCTTCCGGCAACAAGATCGTAAGTTTGCTCGAAGGCTTCGCAGAACGGGTAAATCTTTTTTGTACCTGAAATACCATTGTTCCGGATAGTCGGGTAGAGACGAACAGATTTGTTTTCACCTGTTATAAGAACCGGAATTTTACAAGGCAATTCGAATACTCCGATCAATTTGTTGTCAACATAAACCCAAACATCCGTGAAGTTGTGATTTAAATATCCGGGGCCTTCGATAAGTTCCGGATTGTCTTCAATTTGCCATGTACTCAGATCTAACCAAACCGGCTGTGGGTTATTGCGGACGCATCCGAACACCAGGAAAGAAACTAAGCCAAATAATACGATATTTTTCATACTGTTAATCGAACGCAAAAATACTCCAAATATTGTTTTTTAACTAGCATTCTAATTGCTAAGATGCACAGCTTACAAAACGGTTGGAATTCAATTTGTTGGTTTCGTTTAATTTGATGTTAATTTGGCTGCAAATGTGAAACGATATTTTTTTTAGCTCTTCATAGGCTTATTTGTAGAAAAAAGTATTATTTTTGCTCTCGCTTATGAGGTCAGCCAATGATTTCAAAGCAATACGGAGGTTGTAGCTCAGTTGGTTAGAGCGCTGGTTTGTGGTACCAGAGGTCGCGGGTTCGAGACCCGTCTCCCTCCCTTGAGAAAGAGCAGCATTTTTATGTTGCTCTTTTTTTTGTGTCTTGTTTGTCGGGGCGAGAAGTTTATACCGACCATAGCAAAGGTTTTTGACCCGCCTTCCTCAAAAAAAGAGTATGTGAAAACGTTTTCTTTTTCTCAGTCTTTTCCGTATAACACGCGTTTTCACTCTGCAGATAATTCACTACCTTTCCAGCTTGAAATTCAATAGTTAGAATGACCTTTTCCAGAGATATATTAAACCGGCTTGTTCTAAAAGCGCAGGAAAACAGGGAGCACATGCACCGCTTTCCGGAATTGTCTTTCCGGGAATTCAAAACCATGGAGTTTGTTTCGGATAAACTAACGGAAATCGGTATTCCTCATCAAAAGAATGTAGCAGTTACCGGTGTTATCGGAATCATTCGCGGAAAACACCATTCTGACAATGAACCATGTGTAGGTTTAAGATCTGAATTGGATGCTTTGCCTATTGTGGAACAGACGAATGCCGAATATACTTCTCAAAATGAAGGGATTATGCATGCATGCGGTCATGATGTTCATACAGCAATTCACCTCGCGGCGGCAGAATATTTATGGTCGATAAGAGATGAGTTACCAAAACCTGTAAAACTGATCTTTCAACCGGGTGAAGAGAAAAATCCGGGTGGAGCTTCTTTGCTGATAAAAGAAAACGTACTCCATAACCCAAAAGTAGGATCATTATTTGCATTGCACGTTTATCCTGAAATGGAAGCCGGTAAAGTAGGCTTTCGCGAAGGATTGTACATGGCTTCATGCGATGAAATTTATATTACTATTAACGGGAAAGGCGGACATGGAGCTATGCCGCATCAGGCCATTGATCCAATTATGATTGGTGCACAGTTACTGACAAGTTTGCAGCAGATTGTCAGCAGGAATTGTGATCCGAAAATTCCGTGTGTTTTATCCTTCGGTCATTTTGAAGCGTTAGGTGCAACCAATGTTATTCCCGAGAAAGCAATCCTGAAAGGAACATTTAGAACAATGGACGAAACCTGGCGAGCGAAGGCTCATCAATTGATTGAGCTGCAGGTTCATTCTATTTGCCAGGCTTTCGGGGCAACAGCAGATTTCGAGATCTCATTAGGGTATCCGATGCTTTACAATAACGAAGAACTGACTGCCAAAATGAGGAAATCTGCAATTACAGAGTTTGGTGAAGATAAAGTGGAAGAATTGCCGCTGCGCTTAACCTCTGAAGATTTTGCCTACTATTCACAGGAAATCCCGGTTTGTTTTTTTAGATTGGGAGTACGGAATGAAAAACGTGGTTTGACTTTTGGTGTGCATCACCCGAAATTTGATGTTGATTACGGCTGTCTCGAAACGGGAATCAGGGCCATGTGTTTAGCACCGTTCATATAAAAATTGAAGTAAATGCGGAAACTGATTGTTCTTCCCGTAATTATGGCCTTTCTTTTCTCCTGTTCGGAGGAAAAGGCTAAAAAAGCCGAGATATTTGAAATCCGTGAGATAGGAACGCTTTCAACAACGGAATATACCCTTGGGAAAATTGTCAAATTAAGCGATAACGGCGAATGGTATAAGTTCGGCGACCGAAAAATTCTCATTTCCTGTAAAGCGAAAGTAAAGGCCGGGGTGAATTTGAGCAAAATCAGAGACGAGGATATCAAAATCAATGGAAAACGCATTGAAATTTCCCTTCCGGCAGCGGAAATTACCAGTTTTGATATGGATCCGAAACTGATGAAAACGGAAATGGTAGAGGTAAGTGGTTTTCGCTTTCAGTTTACCCAGGAAGAAACCAATGAAATCCTGAAGAAAGGTGAGAAAGCCATTCGCAGGGATATGAAAGAACTCAATATCCTGAGCGACGCTGAGAAAAATGCGGTTGTTTTCATCAAGGATTTTTACAAGCAACTAGGGTTTGAAGAAGTAATCGTACATGGACAAGAAGAAGATAAAAGAGATTAAAACCCTTGTCATCCGGCTGGGTGCATTGGCTGCAATTGTCATTGGAGTAATCATTATCATTCAAATTGTGAAATCGGCAAATTCACCAACCGAAGCGCAAATTGATGATACTCCTCTGCGCGTTGAGCAGATTAAAGCTATTTTGGAATTAAACACTATTCGTTTCAAAGACGAGGTGGTTGTAGATACACTGGAAATGTATAAGAATGGCTTTGATGTTTGGGAAAAACTGGGCGATTTCAACACATTCGATGAATTCATTAAACCTTCTCCGATAAAACGCCGGTTGACATTGATTGTGAAAGGAGAACTGCTTTACGGAGTAAATCTGAAAACAAGCGATTTCGATATGAGTGTTCAGAAAGATACGCTGGTTATCACGCTTCCGGAACCTGAGCTGCTGTCCGCAACGGTTAATCCGCTGAATACGGATGTGTTTGTGGAAAACGGTACATGGTCTGATTATGCGCGAAGAAAAATGATGATCAAAGCGAAAAAACGCATGATCAAGAACGGTGAAGACCTGCACTTGCCGTTGAAAGCACGTGAACCATTGGAGAGAACCATCAAGCAATTGGTGAAATCAGATAAACCGGTTAAAATAATTTTTGTCAAATAAATATGAGTAAAGTAGCATTGATCGTTGCAATGGATCAGGAACGCGGAATAGGGAAGAATAATGATCTGATGTGGCATTTACCAGCCGACATGAAGTTTTTCAAAGAAACAACAACCGGACATGTGGTGGTTACCGGAAGAAAGAATTACGATTCTATTCCTGAAAGATTCAGACCGCTCCCGAACCGTGAAAACGCAGTTCTTACCCGAAATGATGAATACCAGGCACCGGGGGCAAAAGTATTTCCTTCGCTTGGAGCTTGTTTAGAGCATTACGAAAATGATGAACGTACTATTTTCATTATTGGTGGCGGTCAAATTTACCAGGAAGCTATAACCGCGGGTATTATTGACGAAATGTACATCACACATGTTGACGGAACTTTTGGGGCAGATACATTCTTCCCTGAAATCGATTTGCAGAAATGGGAATCGGAAACCATTTTCGTTCAGGAGAAAGATGAAAAGCATGAGGTTGGTTTTGAAACGAAACGGTATTCATAAGAGGAAAGCTGAAAGCTAAAAGAGGAAGAGAGGAAGGTCAGAGAGAGGAAAAGATAGCAATTGACGTTATAACACTATCAAAACTACTACAAAAATGAATGTTATAGCCAGATTTTAGGACAACCAAATAGAAATAATGAACTCGACAGAAAAAGGAAATGCCGGAGAAGATTTTGTGAACAGAATTGCTTTTAATTCTTTCATAGAGCATTGGTGTTATCCTAGTCCAAAAGATGAAAGTGGCGACAAAAAAGAAATTTGTGACCTACTAATTTTGTTTGGCGAAAATTTAATTATAATCTCTGTCAAGAATTATGAATTCAAGGACCTTTATTCAAGGTATTTCAGACGGACAATCGAAAAAGCGGTAAAACAAATTTATGGTGCGGAAAGAAAACTATTAAACAGCGATAGAGACATTTTTATTAAACATCCAAACAGAGAAATTGAAAGGTTCCCGTCCGAGAAAATTAGAAATATTCATAGAGTAATTATTAACCTTGGAGAAGGAGTTCGGTTTTATCCATTCAATCAGGAGACCAAAGACGAAAAGTTCATTACGCTTTTGGACAAAGAAGCGTTTCAAACAATAGTTCATGAGTTAGATACAATTCCTGACTTTTTGGAATATTTACAAAAGAGAGAATTATTGTTCGCTGACAAAACAGTTACAATTTTGCCAGGAGATGAAGATGATTTTCCTGCTGAAACAGCTCAACAGTTTTTTGAATATGCCCAAAATCAGTTTAATCCAAATGAAAAACAAAGCATCCTTATTTCAGGGACAGAACACGATATTTTAGCTCATTATTTAAAGAATGAAAGGACTTTTCCTGAATACATTCAATCAAAAGAATATAACGGAATGTTTGTTCAATTAGATGGCAATTGGACTGATTTCAATCAAAGACAACAAGTAAAGAAAAAAAGGGATTTAGATAAGAACAGCTACTTCCTTGACGAGCTTGTTAAAAGAGAAATTTTAAACAATCACAACGAAAATTCGATTGATTTGGCGACTGCGATTATGTCATTTAATCGGTTTAATCGAAGGGTTATTTCTAATAATTTCTTGCAGTTCTTCAACACATACAAGGACGCAAAAGGAAATTTTCTTGCAAGAAGATATGCTGACTTTGATGGGACGGGAATTGTATTTGCTTTTTATCCGCAAGAAATGCCACAAGAAATGGTTAACACTCTTCTAGGAATTGCATTAGACAGTTTTTCTGTTTACTCAAATTACAAGAGTAAATCAATGATTATGATTGCAACGACAAACGAATTCAAACAATTCAAAATGGGATTAATAAAAGATATTGTACCATTTTCAAAAGAGAAAGAGTTGCAAATAAAGAAAGACGTTGAATTACTTGGGTGGTTTACAAATCATCAAGAAATTAAAGTAGCAGAAAAGGAATATCCAGATGGCGAATAATAAAACTGGCTATAATAATTTGGAGAAATTGGCGGTTCAGTCCGCAGACACATTTGTGTTAAATCAAAGCTTGGTTTTCCGCATCAACACTTGTGGTGAAAATTGCCACCTTCGCCAAGCCGGAAACCGTTGAAAGCAGAAGAAGTGGATTCGGCTGTAAACTAGTTTTACTTTTCCTCTTTTAGCTTTTCGCTCTTCCTCTTTGCATCTTTTCCTCTCACAAATAGTCTAACCGTATGATAACATTCCCGCAACACGCTATGCCTATAAATACAGGAATTTTGCAGAAAAAACGATGGAATTATTCTTGTCAATCTTCGCAGCACTTTTCTCAGTTATTAATCCTTTAGGAACAGTTCCTGTTTTTGTCGGACTTACACAAACAGATTCAAAAATCAATCGCGATAAAACTGCATTCTGGACCTCAATCAACGTACTTGCCATTCTGCTGATCTCATTTTTTGCCGGCAAGTTTGTTTTGCAATTCTTCGGAATCTCAATTAATTCTTTGCGTATGGCCGGCGGGCTAATCATTGCTTCTTCAGGTTTTGCGCTTCTAACGGGTTCATTTACCAGACATAAAGGGATGAAGAAATCAAGCGTTCAGGCAGATATTGAAACCCGGTCGGAAGTTTCATTAACTCCGCTTGCAATTCCTATGTTAGCCGGTCCGGGTTCTATTTCATTACTAATCACTTACAATCAAACAATGCAGTCGACCCATGGGATTTTAGCAGCCGTGGCTGCAATTCTGGCAGTTTGCTTTTGTGTTTACGGTGTTTTGAGAACATCTCACGGAATTGTTAAGTCGCTTGGTGCCTCCGGAATCAATGCAATTTCCAGGATTATCGGCTTTATTGTTATCGCTATAGGAATTGAATACATTTTTAAGGCAGGGGCGGTGTTTTTGGAAGAAGCAAATATTTAGAGGAAAGCTGAAAGCGTAAAAACCAAAAAGAGGAAAAGACAGAGCTATAGTCA
>CAMLIF010000062.1 GCA_946479985.1 uncultured Flavobacteriales bacterium | reverse complement strand
TTTCGTGGTTCAAACCGGAATGCATTCAATCGCCGGAGTTCTTGAGGATGTAAAAACTGTAATTCTCGTTCGCATTCTAACAATTCATTCAAAGATAAAGAGCTGAGACACAATGTGGCACTAAACTCCTGCTCTCCGCGTTTCAATGAAATGGGAAGAATTACAGTAGGACCTTGTTGAATCGTTTTCATACTTTTTTGAAAAGGTTTGAAGGACTGGCTCCTACATTCGAATAGTGCTTAGTCTCATGCTGGATTTTTTGAAATATTGCCTGCTGTTCTTCGGCTGTTGCTGCTCTGCCCGCTTCTAGCAAGATCAAACGAAGCGCAATGAATTGCCGGACAACTTCATAATAAGTTTGATCTGCTTCAGAAATTCGGGAACCGAAATAACTCAGGACCAGTAATTGTTCTTGTTCTGTGGATAGTTTCAGCAGGTGTACAAGTGTTGCCAGATCCGATAGCTCAAAGCTAGTGGTAGTATTTCCCCAATCATCTAAATCAAACTCCTCTGTAATTCCGTTGCTGTCCCATGTGAGATTTTTTAATGTTAACTCATTGTAAGACATTATATTTCGATTAGCAATCTTAAGTAATAATTCAAGTGAATGGTAGTGTTCAATAAATACAGATCCACCATCTTTCAAATGTTCTGTGATAAGTTTCATGCCTTTTTTAAGCAGGTCTGTGGTGTTATGTGACGGATGACAGTCAATCGATTTTTCAGGAGGATTGTAAGCGGTAATGGTGCGCAATAAATTCGCTAATGCCACTATGGTGAAAGGTTTTCGTTTTTGCATCCATTGGGGATCTCTATCCAGTAATTCTTGTAACGAAATTGCTTTTTTATTGTGTTCCGTAAGTTCGCGCATGACCTGTGTAAATGTTGGCTTTGCCATGGCATTTAAGGCTTCTTTTACCAGTGCAATACACTGCCAGTATTTACCAGGATCTGTGCTTACATCGGGGGTTCCATCAATCTCAGGAGAGAAGTCAGTGAATTTGCATGTCCCGGATACATTCTCTTGTTGAATAGAAGCATAGTTTTCGCAGTTAGAAAAGGAACTTATTGCGTAGCGAAGGCTGGAAATGATTTTTGCCAAATAGATCTTTTGCTCTTCTTTTTCTGTCAGTTCACGTCCAAAATAATGCTGCAAAAACAGTTCCGGCATTCCTTCAGAAAAACTGGTTATTAGACAAATAACGGCCATGTCAACGTAAGGATCCCCTACTCCTAAGTGTTCCAGATCTATGAACCAGAAATTTGTACGGTCAAAAAGAATGTTTCCTCCATGAAGATCGTGATGAACGAGCGTGTCTTTTGTGAGAAGTTGTTCCAATCCAGTAAGGAGTTCCATAGTAGCGCTTACTAAATGAAATCCTTTTTCCTTTGCTAAGATATTTTGTATACGCTCTCTGCTGTCATTCGGCAAACCAGATGCGGATATGGTTGCGTTGATGAGTTCGTTAGAAGGATATGTTTCGTGCAAACTGCGCAGTTTCAGTGCTAAATTCCGTCCCATTTCATTGGTGAATCCTTCTGTCCATTTCGGGATTTGATCATCTATAAACTGTGAAATAATTACGCCTTCTTCCGAACTGCCATAATACATAAAGGGGCTAATCTGTTTTTTTTCCATCAATTCGTGCGCCTTTACTTCATTTTCCCGATGAATAGGATTGCTTTGAAGGTCCGTTAATCGGAAAACGTATGCTGTTTGCTCTATAGTAAGCATGAAATTTTGAGCGGTCAGGGAAAATCCGCTGGTAATGGGTTCAATAGAAAAGCTTGCAGAAGGTGTAAGATCAAATGCTTTCACAAGCACTTTTGCAATGTGTGCTACGGTGTCTTCCGAGCAATTATCACTCAGCATCCTGGAAATATGATCTTTTACAAATGTATAGGACATGTATGTATTGGTTTTATTCGGGTGAGTTGTTTTCGGCTAACTTCCATTTGGTCACAATTGTTTCTATTGGTTCATTTACTGCTGACCAGGATAGCGTTAATTCGTTGTTTACACAATTGACCTGCAATTCGCTTAGATTCATCGGGTAAGCAGTTTGATGAGTAAGAATATCAACGGCGAAACTATTTTCGTTCATTGTATTGAGCTTTCCGAGCCAAATGATGCAGGATTGAAGAGTGGTTATAATTTCTTCAGAGCTGGCTAACGCAAAGTTTTTGTAGAAAAACGGTGCACGATCCCGGTGATTAATCAATACAGAAATGTATCCATCGGGAGTAATGATGCACTGTCCTTTGAATGCTTGATTGCAAAGAGAGTTACTCAATCCGCTGATGTTGCTGAGTTGCCAGCAACCGGTTAGTGTTTTCGTAGACACTTGAGAGGTTGATGTGAGCGGTTTCCAGCTTACTTTCTGATAATCTGCCGAGCCAAATTGCCCGTCTTCCGACAAAATAAGCGGCGATGTGAGCAATGTAAGGTTGTTGTTGTGATTTTCTAAATAACGTGTGAGTATTTTTCCTTCGGTATCTGGCTGAAGGCTAAGTTCAACCGAATGGGAAACAATTCCTTTGTCTACCCGGTAATTTCCTGTGTAGGCAACATAAGTTAACAGCTCTTCTTCTGTGAGCCAGCTTTCTAAAAGTGAATTTCTGCGTTTCGGATGCCACAAATGAGCCGCCATGTGCCCGGTTTCCGTATAAATGATGAATCCTTTTGGAGTTGTACCCAGCGGATACAAATGCACATCTGCTGTTCCTTCGAATACCCGGTCAAGCGCATAAACACCAGGTGTTACCAATTGTGATTGTGCTGTTGCCTCTTCTGTACAACAGTTGTTTAACAAGTCTACAAATCCTTGCTGCGGTCGAATAAAGAACAAGTGAGTTCCTTCGACTTCTTCGTATCTGCATCGCGATGTGGTCAGTTCTTGCCATTGTACGATAACGGCCGGGTCTCGAATGAGTATATCGTTACTAGCTTGGACCATGTAGATGGGCGTGGTTATGGTTTTCGTTTTGTCGAAAGTATATGCTTTACACAATCGCACGTCATTCATCAATGCTTCCGGAGAAATAACAGGCAATCCACTTTCTTTAGGAACTACATAATGGTTGCTGATCAATTCAGCTTCGATAGTGGAGGCCGACATGCTTTCTTCGATTTCATAGAATGGCGCGCTGTATTTCAAACGTTCAAATATCCGAGGTGCCGCTGAAGAGGAAACAATGAACTGTTTTGCTGAAATGGAATACGCTGTTTCCAATCGGTGCAGCACTTCGAATGCGATGATACCGCCCATGGAGTGTCCCCAAACTACAACCGGTTTGTCAAACAGCATTTTCACGCCTTCTGTGAGATCACTTATCAAAGTGTCCCATTCTGCGTATTCCGTGGATCCTGCTGACCAAACCTCAACGTGCTCAGGCAGTCGATTCATCCAGGCCAGACTTTTGATCCCAAAACCAAAGGGAGAAAAAGCAATTACTCGAGTTGTTGCCGTTGGTGATGGTTTGAGGCAGCTCACAGAACGGTGATCAAATGTGGAGGTGTTTGTTTCTGTTTTGAGTGCAGAAATATTAGCAATGTTATTTGTTTCCGTACGAAACGTTTCGAGATGCCCTTTTTGCGTGAGGTAAGCAACAATTTCATCGATAGTTTGACATTGAAAGAACAATGTGCTATCGATTTTAGGAAAACATTGTTGAAAAATAGCCGTAAGTTCCCCGGTCATGATGGAGTCCAATCCGTAATCTTCAAGTGAAACAGTATTATTGATCCGTTCAGCTGGAATTTTTAGGAAATCAGCGATTTGATTTCGGATGTATGGCAACGTTTCATCGGGCGAAATTCCAATAACTACTTGCTCGTTAACCGTGTTTTGCTGTTTTGCTGTTGGAATGGCTGCGTTTGTTTTGTTTTCAGAAATCCAATAGCTTCCTTTTTCAAACGGATATGTAGGAGCATTGATTCTTCGAACAGCATTGTTCTCTTGAAGCAGCTTCCAGTCGATTTCGGCACCTATTACCCATGTGTCAAGTATTTCTTTTAAGTTCCCTTCCTTCCACCATTGCTGAATGGTTTGGAAAGCCGGTTGTTCGCGGTTTGGAATGATGGAGCTACCTGTAGCGCTTTTTTCGTCCAGGAACTCTTGTAATTGACGTTTTAAGTCTTCTTGTGAATTGGTAACGATTCCTAGTCTGACACCCATTGCCTCTCTGCCTGTTTGGTAGGTATAAGCCAAATTTGCTAAATCCAGAGTGGTATCTTGCTCTATGACAAAACGGAGTAATCGAGATACGTAGGCTTTGAGTTGTGTGTTGTTTTTTGCGGATAGCGGTAATAATTGGGCAGTGTCTTTTCGGTTGCTTTCAGTTTGGATGACACTAGAATACTCAGCAATTACCGCGTGTGCATTGGTTCCGGTGTGTCCGAATGCGCTTACCGCAGCATTTCGATTAGCTGATTCCCACTGACGCAATGCTGTGTTGATGTAAAACGGGCTGTTTTCGAAACAAATATCTTCATTTGGTGCAGCATAATTAAGCGTAGCCGGTATTTGTTTGTTTTTAATGGAAAGTGTTGCTGCAACAAGATTGATAACGCCAGAAGCTGCCAAAGTATGTCCTATGGTGGTTTTTACAGAAGTCAGTGCACAAAAATGTTTTTGGTCGGTATTGGCTCCATAAGCATTTATTAAGGCGTTGCATTCGATTGGATCGCCTAAGGCTGTTCCAGTTCCGTGAGCAACGATATGCCCTATGCTATCTGCAGTAAAACCACTTTTTCGAATAACGTCTTCGTACAATTCTTGTTGACGAATTCCGCTTGGTGCAGTAAGTCCATTGGTTTTTCCGTCGTAGTTAATGCCTGTTGCTTTGATTACTCCGTGAATGGGGTCTTTATCAAGAATGGCTTGTGATAAGCGTTTGAGAATAACCACTCCAACTCCTTCTCCGAGTACCATACCGTTGGCTCTGTCGTCGAATGCATAGCAGGTACTATCAGGCGAGAGCATGTCCCCCATTCTAGCCAAATTAACGATCATTTGAGCTGGATCGCTGATGATAGCGCAGCCTCCGGCAAGTGCTGTTTCACTTTCACCATTCAAAATGCTGTTACAAGCATAATGTATGGCCACCAACGATGATGAACAGGCAGTACTGAGCGATAGAAGTGGCCCCTTTGTATCTAAGAAATATCCGATCCGTGCAGGTGCACTCCCACTGTGTATGGAGGTAATGCTTGATCTTTCTGTAAGTGGATAATCGGATTCTTCCAATCCAATAAAAATCCCGTTTCGCTTTCCTTTCCAGCTTTTTGGATCGTATCCGGAATCCTCAATTGCTGCATACGAAGATTCAAGTAACACGCGTTGACGTGGGTCCATGTATTCAGCTTCCCGCGGTGAAATGCCAAAAAAGAGTGGATCAAAATGGTCAATCTCAGAAATAAAACCACCACGTACGTGCTTCAATTCGTTGAAAGCTTTGCTCCTGCGTTTTTCCGGGATATCTGAAATGGAGCTTTCTCCTTTTTTCAGATTGGACCAAAATTCTCGTGTGTTTTCAGCTCCAGCCACCCGAACATGCATACCAATAATTGCGATGTCGTCTGTTTCGATTTTCGACTGTTGTTGATCTACATCCGGTGTATTGGTGCTTTTTACTTGGGTTTTCTGAAGTTTAGACAGAATGTGCTGAGCCATTTTTTCCGGCGTCGGATAACTATAGACATCCGATTTAGGAATTGTGATACTGAACTTGGTGTTCAATCCGGCAGTAAAAATTCCTACGGCAGCCGAATCTACTCCGAGTGAAGAAAATGCGGTATTCGGATCAAATTGATTTTCATCGAGTCCTACTAGTTCACGAATCGCATCGAGAATTTCATTTTCCTGGTCGTTTTTAACCGGAAGTGTTTCTTTATGATTTGTGTTTGAATCTGTTGTTTTTAAGTTGGTTACAGGTTGTTTGAACCAGTGTTTTTGAAGTTGAAACGGTGTCGGGGAATGAACTGCTTTGGGCATTTGCTCCGATTCCATGACTTCTTCCAGTAAAAGGTGCGCGTTATTGCCGCCTGAGCCATAGGAATGGATTGCTGCCAGCCTCGGATACTCGGTATCAGGCCATGCTTCGGTTTCTTTTACGATTCGGCAGGGAGTATCCGCCATATTGCAAAATTCATTAGGCTGATCATACCCCAGAATTTTATGGATTTTCCTGGTTTGGAAGCTCCTGATTACTTTCAGCAAGGCTGCCAGTGAGGAAGCTGCATGCATGTGGCCGGTCATTGGTTTCAGGCTGCTGACGCTGCATGATCCGGGCTTTAGTGTAATTCCCTGTTCAGATGCAAGTTCGGTCAATGCTCTATTCATTGCGGTCCATTCTGCAATATCAGCAACAGGAAGTCCCATTCCTTGTGCTTCGATGTAGTGAAGATTGCGTGGATCAATTCCTGCTTCCCGGTAACAATTCTTCATCAGTTCTGCATGAGCGTCTGTGTTGGGTGCTGCAATTGACATACCGCCACGACCGTTGTAATTGACCATAGCATGTCTGATATTGGCATAACTATAACGATTTGCGGCTTTAGCATCCGAAAGTCTTTCGATGAGTATAGTGCCTACTCCTTCAGCACTTAGATAGCCGTCGCCGTCCTTGCCAAAGGATTTTATTATTTCACCGGTACAGAGTTGTTCACCACCGGAAAGCGCTATCAAAAGTTCAGGTGACAAAATAATATTTGCAGCACCAACAATGGCTCGATCGATTGTTCCTGCACGTAATGCCACTACAGCTCTATGCAATGCAACTGCGAAACCAGAGCACATAGTATTGACAAATTCACTTGGACCAGCAAAATCAAAAAAATACGACAGACGATTACTGATCATACTATCGGTTTGATTAAACAAGCCGTTGGATGGAATACCGTTGTCCCGCATGATTTGGGCGTATTGGTTCGTTTCGCAACCAATGAAGACACCTGTATTACTCTTTTTCAGGGATAATGGTTCATAACCTGCATCTTCGAGTGTCCGCCAAACTGACATCAGTAATAAGCGTTGCCGCGGATCAATTTCCTCTGCTTCTGCGGGAAGCATATTAAATAATTTCGGATCGAAGGATGCTATATCCGGAATAAAACCACCGTGACGGGTGCGCATTGTACCGGTTTCACCTGTTTTGGAGTAATGCTCCTTCCATTCGAAACGTTCTGCTGGTATTTCACGGATCATAGAACGATCATTATCCAAATGGTCCCAGAATTCCTGAACATTCATGGATTCCGGAAAAAAACCTGAAAGACCTGTAATGGCAATTGATTCCAGTTGCTGTGATGGGATGCTGTTTGGGATTGTCTTTTCCTTTGTGTCCGCATTTAAAAATGCTTCTTCGGAGGCTGGAGTCCATTCTTTTTCCCCTTCGCTGATCCAATCTAGGATCCTGTTCATTTCAGAAAGTTTGTCGCTCATAATGAATGATGTTTCAGGATATTTTGATTTACCAATTGTTTCAGATGAACCAAAGCGTCTTTCACCGCTTGATAATCGACTCCGAAATCCTGGAGAAAGGCTATGTCGTTAACCCCAACTTTAATGGCTTTATTGATTTGTTTCTGGCAGGTTTCTACTGATCCAAAAATACCGCCAGTTTGGAAGTACCGTGCGTAAGAATAATCCACCATTTTCTCTGTTTCTTCCGCATTTAGAACATGACCACTTGCTTTCATGTGCGGCACTAAACTGCTTCGGATATAGTTTTTGAATGGCTCTGCTACTTTTTCCTGTACCCATTCTGCGTCCGGATGAACAAGTGTATGCATCATGAGAGAAACAATACCTGTTTCCGGAAGAAAACCAGAATCTGCTCTCGCCTGTCGGTACAATTTAATTTTTCTCCCAAGCTCGTTCAGATCAATCCCGGAGAGCATAGTGAAAATATTATAGCCTTGCGAACCGGCATATTCAAATCCTTTATCGGAAGTGGTTACATACCATACATTCAATTCTTTTTGAATCGGACGCGGATGAACAGTTGTTGGATAAAAATCTCCGCCTGGTCCAATAAAATCGATAGTTTCGCCACGCCACAATTGCTGGATAATTGGTATACGTTCGTTGCGAAGTTGTTCCCGATTTTCATAAGTATCCGGGGACAATACAAAATCGGCCTTGTTCCAACCATTTCCGAAACCAAGATCTACCCGACCATTGGAAAGAATATCAACCATTGCCCAATTTTCAACTATTTCAACGGGATGATGAAGTGTATTGGTTACCGCCGCGGAACGAAGACGTACATTTTTGGTCAACGGAGCAAAATATGCCGCCATCAGACTATTGTTGGCGTAAATGGAGCCAAACTCACTGAAATGTCTTTCGGGAAAATATACCGCTTCAAAACCTGATCGGTCAGCGAATTCAACAAGTTCACGAGTGAAAGCGTACTTCTCCTGGTTGGTAATGTCTTTGCGAACATCCGAAAAGAAAAGAAAGCTGAAGGAAATGGTTTTCCTTTTTTCTGCTGCATCACTAGGAGGTGCTGAAGTTTCTGTGTGAATTTCTCCTGCAAATAGCGCAGCCAATTGGGTATTGATCAGATCCATAATTATCGGATTAATTTGTTTCGGAAACGGTTTCGGTATTGATAACAGATTTCAGAATTACGAATGTCCGTTGATCGATGAATGGAGCAACGCGCAAATCTTTGTGCGCATCACACCATTCATAAAATGCTCGTTGAACACCTAATTGCGGGTCTGCGTTATTCAAAAACCAATCGTCAAATAAAAAAATGGTACCGTCTACAATATGTGGTGTTATGAAGGCAAGCGCTTCTACTGTAGATTCGTAATAATCGCAATCAAAAAAGACCATGGAAACTGCTCCGATCTGGAACTTTTGGCGTGTTTCATAGGTAAGCGATTCGGAATAAAATCCTTCTACGAGATGAACTCTACTCATGTCTACTCGCTGGTCTTTTAAGTATTTTTCTACTTCGTCTTTTGGACAAAGAATCATACCATCGTCGAAAAAACGAAACTTCTTATCGAGTCCTTTTGCTTTTGGCAATCCCTGGAAACTGTCGAAACCAAAGAAACGCATTTTAGACAACGCATTTATTCGTTCATTAGAGTAAAATGGATGACCTGCAGGATACCAATCGTTCTGTGCCTGCGAAGCGTAATAAGCATTGGCCAATGATTTACCAGAAGCTACACCAAATTCTACATAATCTCCTTCTACCCGGTTCCACACAAGGGAAAAGAAAATTTGACGCAAACGGTTGTCTCTGTTATTACCGACAATAATCTCTCTCCAGGATTGCATGGTTTTAGAATGCTGGAATCGAGGTGTAGAAAGGTGTCGTTTCAGTCGCCTTAAAGGACGTGGGAATAAATTTTTCATTCAATCAGATCTGTTTTACAGTTTAAAAAATAACGGATAGCTCATGCAAATAGCGGTGGTTAAAGCTCCGCCCCCATTGTTGTGTTTTTTCTGCTAGTTCCATTGTTGGTATTCGAGTAATAAGTGTCTGAAGAGCAATTTCAACTTCGTGCTTACCCAAACTTGCTCCGGAGCAATAATGTGTTGCATAGCCCATGGAAAGATGTTTGTTGGGTTTTCTTGTGATATCCATGGATGCCGGGCAACCATACGCTTCCGGATCTCTGTTTCCTGCGCCAACGCAAACAGCTATGTAATCTCCCTTTTTTATGGTTACCCCAGAAATAATCACGTCTTCTTTGGCTACCCGGTCGAGAAATTGAACATAACCATCGTAACGCATTACCTCATCAACAGTAGTGGAAATCAGTGCTGGGTTTTCTCGGAGTAATTCCAATTGATCTTTGTTGGTAAGAAGACTCAGTGTTCCATTAGCGATGGAGTTCAGTGTTGTATGATGTCCGGCGCTCATCATTGTGTAAATGGTCCAAAACAATTCTTCTTCGTTTTCAAGACGTCCTTCGTCAAGCATTCGAATGAAATCACCAATCAGCCCAGGTCGATTTTCTTTACGAAAACTGGAGATCAATTCTGTGAGATAATTCCGAATTTCTGTGGTTGTTTCTTGATAACGTGAAGCTGCGCTGTATTTTCCAACCATTGCGCGAACATCGGAGCTTCTTTTCACCCAGTCACGGATCAAATAGCTGTCTTCGGCTGGGAAACCGAGGTATTCAGCAATTGTTCCAAGAGCAATCGGAGCAGCATAATCAGCAATGATATCCATCTTGTTTTGCCCCATTTTCTCGTCAATGATTCGATTGCAAAGCGCTTCAATGAATGGTTTCATAGCTTCAACGGATTGCTTTGTAATACACTCTAGCTCTACCTTTTTCAACCGTGTATGCTTCGGTCGATCAGCTTTGAAAGAAGTATGATCATGGTCGATGAATTGTCGAAGCGGTCCTAACTCGTCCTGTTCTTCTTTACTGAGCTGATTGTAGTTACTAATTTGTCGCGCAACAGAAAACCGATCGTCACTGAGCACAAAGCGAATGTCTTTATACTGAGTAATTACCCATCTTTTTTGTGCTTCACTCCACCAGACTGGAGATTCCTTACGTAGCCTGTCGTATTCTGGGTATGGATTATCCAGATTTTCGATAGAAAAAATTTCACTATTGATCATTGTACTGTCATTTTGTTTGCTAATTGATTTGATAAACTGTCCAGTGACGGATGCTGAATGAGCCAGCTTGACTGAACGGAAATATTGAATTCATTTTCGAGCGTAATAGAAAGCTGCATGGCTCTGATCGAATCGAGTCCGTAATCTTGTAACGGCTTGAATATGTCAAGCTGATCTTTACTGATTTTTAGGACTTTTTCCACACAAAGCAGTGTTCGTTCCAGGATCTGGTTGGTGTCTGGCTCTGTCATTATAGGAACAACTTCTAAGTCAGAAGTACCAGTTGCTTTTTCATTGGCTTCTAATGTTGCTATTACTTGCATTACTTTCTGTCGAATGGTTTCAGTGTAATCTGCGGAATCGAGTGTCTTGAGAAAAGCAATGAATATGGGTTTTGTAAGTTGCTGTTTTTCCAGGGTTTCAATTGCTTGTAATACCAACGTTTCTTTTGTTGGTGCAGCAGCAAGCCCAATGGTTTGCAATGCTTTTACCTCATCATGTACAGCGAGGTAGCCCACCACATCGGTTTGACTTCCAAGACACGTATTCATGGCTCCAATAGCTGATTTTTGGTTCAGGCAACCGATGCCCAGTTCCTGCATTGCGGCAATGCGCGAAGACAATTGTTCTGGTGGCACTGCTCCATCCTGATCCCATTGTCCCCAACAAATCGCTAACGATTTTCCAGTTCGCATTCCTGCTTTCACTTGCTTATTGCGTATACGAGCAAAGGCGTTTTGAAATGCTGTAGAATAAGCATAATCAGGCGATCCTTTGACACCAAAAGCGGCCATTGAAGAATACATCAGGAAAAAATCAAGTGGTAAATGAGCTGTTGCCGCATCAACATGAATAGTGCCTGCAACTTTCGCTGCCATTACTCTTGCAAATTCAGAATAATCTTTTCCAATTATTGGTCCATCAAGGACCTGGCGCGCCATGTGAACAACTCCATTCAGTTTTATTCCTTGTGCGGTCAATGATTCAATGGTAGTCATCACAGCTTTTGGATCCAGAATATCTACCGAATAATAGCTGACAGAAGCTCCTGCGGTTCTTATTTTCAGTAATTGTTCCGTTACTTCATTTTCAGGACGACGGGATAAAATCACCAGTTTCGCCTGATACATATTGCCCAATTCCTGGCAAACAAATGAGCCTACATCGCCAATAGAGCCAATCATTAAATAGGTTCCGCTGGTTTTGAATTCCACATTTGAAGCGTTTGAATGCCCGTATTGGTATACACTTAATTGTAATTCTTTTCTTTCATTCCCTTCGTAACTGATCATGGGAATGCTTCTCGGATTAGAACCCAAAGTGGTGTCGCAAAGCCATTCTTTTATAACAGTAGCTGCTATATTGGTTTTATAGGATTTACCATCAAATGAGATAGATCTAAAGGTATTTCCCTCTGATTCAAGCATGGCTGATTTCAATAGCCCTGATAATCCTTCCCGGAAAACGATTCGCTTCGTTTCTAGTATTTCGTAACAACAGTAAAACTGAATGGTTTCCGAATATACTGCCGAGATAAGAGATTTAATGCTGTTGTAAATTGATTCCAGTTCCTGTTCTGCGGTATTTTTATCAGTGGCAGGAAGAAATAAGAATATGGCTAGCGGTTTTCTGCGATCTGACAGATAGCTGCGAAGTGCTTCATCGTTGGATGTAAACGGCAAATGCTGAATCTCATTGGATAACGCTTGTTGACCAGTAATAGCTGAGATGGATCGATAAACGTTCTGAATTTCTTCCTTTCTGTTCAATTCATCGCTGATCACCAAAACATGGTGTCCTTTTTTTGATTTCAATAATCCGCTCCAATCTATATTCTTCATCTCAAGAGGTACTTTGATCCAATCTTCTGATAGTTGAAGTGTTTTGAGCGCAGTATCAATAGGTGTTTCCGTTGGTTTTTCCGGTGAGATTTCGGTGATCATTTCTTGCAGTTTGATCTCAGGAATAGTTAACCAGTACGTTTCGTTTGCAAAAGGATATGTTGGTGCGCTAATGGTAGCAGGTTGAGATAAAGTATACAGCTTGTTCCAATCGAGAGGCCCACCTTTGATCCAGTATTCCAGGATTTTATCGTATTTCTTGTTTTCAATCCATAAATCAATGATTGCTGCCATGTCTTCATCGCTGGCAAGTGCGGCCATTGTTTCTTTGCTTGTAGCAACTTTATGGTAGTGGAATTGTTCCGTTTCGGGTGTTTCGTCAACGAAAGCGTGCAATTTTTTCAATAGTTCTTCACGCGAAGAAACAACCATGCCCAATCGAACGTCCATGGCTTCTCTCCCGATTTGGAGGGTATAAGCCAGAGCTTCGATGTCTAGCACCGTTTCATGCTGTTCTACAAATTGTAACAGGTTTTTTGCATAGGCTTTCAGACGCTCCTCCTTTTTCGCGGAAAGTATAACGATCACAGGTGTTTCATTGGTAATTGCTTTCTGCTTTTGTTCATTTCCCCGGAATTCCTCTACAATAATGTGAGCATTTGCTCCGCCTGCCCCAAACGAAGAAATACCGGCAATGCGAGGGAATTCTTTTTCTTCGCCATTCATGTTGATTACTGGTCGTTTCCAATCGGTTAATTGCTGTTGAACAGTAAACGGTGTTTTGCTAAACGGAATATTTGGATTCAATTCTTTTGCGTGCAGGCTAGGAACGAGTTTACCATGCTTCATTTGCAAGAGCACCTTGGTCAGCCCGGCCATTCCAGCTGCGGCTTCTAAATGTCCGTGATTGGATTTAGCAGAGCCAATAGCACAAAACCCTTTGTCGGAAGTGTCTTTCTCAAAGGCTTGTGTTAATCCCGTGATTTCAATCGGATCACCTAATTCCGTACCTGTTCCGTGTGCTTCAATATAGCTAACGGTTCGTGCGTTAATCCCGGCGCGATCGAGGGTTTCTCTGATCAAATCTCCTTGTGCTTTTGGGCTAGGAACCGTATAGCCATTTGCTCTTCCACCGTGATTGACTCCAGTTCCTCGGATAATTCCATGAATCTGATCGTTGTCACGAATAGCATCGGATAGTTTTTTCAACAACACTACTCCCACTCCTTCACCCGGAACAAAGCCGTTTCCTTCATGTCCAAAGCTTTTGCATTTCCCATCTACAGATAACATCTGCTGTGAGCAAAGTCCCGCATAAGAAACAGGATGTAAATAAAGATTAACTGCACCGGCAATCGCCATTTCACAGTCTCCCATATCAAGATGTCTGCAAGCTTCATGGATGGCGGTTAAGGATGAGGAACACATAGTGTCCACGGGCATACTTGGGCCGCTTAGATTTAATGCAAACGATACCCGGTTAGCTACTGAACTAAATGAAGTTCTGGGAAATACATGCTCACCGCTTTTGCGAAGCTCAGGTCCGTAAAGTTCAAACCCAGTTTGAGTAACGCCAGCAAATACACCGACGTTGGAACTATGCTGTTTTGCCAGTCGATCTTTGGTGTAACCTGCATCTTCAATTAATTTCCAGCAAGATTGCAAGAAAAGACGTTCCTGTGGATCGATATTTAATGCATCATGTGGTGAGATATTAAAAAACAACGGGTCGAAAGCAGCGAATTCATCAATAAACCCACCCCATTTGCTGTAGCTTTTTCCATTAATCACAGCTTCTTTTTTGGAAGGATCAAAAAATCCGTCGAGCGACCATCTGTCCTCTGGTATTTCTACGATACAATCTTTTCCTGATTCCAGATTTTTCCAATATTCATCCAAATCTTTTGCCTGAGGAAAAGTTCCGTTCAGACCAATAATTGCAATCGGCTCCCGGTAAATGCCTGTGCTCTGTTTAAACGTATCCGAATCAGGTAATGTGTGATTCGACTGTACAGGAATAATTGCTTCCACCTTTTGTGTTTCCGTCACTACAACTTCTGAAGCTGATCCAATCCAACTGTTGCACTGTTCTGCATAGTTCGCGGCAATGTATTCCGTGAGTTCATTAAGCGTTTGATACTGATAGAAAAGTGTTTTGGAAATCTCACCTAAAGCCGCCTCTAATTTGCGGTTCAATCGAGTTATCATAATGGAATCTACGCCATAGTTTTCCCATCTTTCCTCTGCATCAATTGCAGGTATTGGAATGGTTGAAATTTCCGAAAAAAGTGCTTTTAATTGTTCTTTTAAAGCAGCTTTCGGAGTAGGGAAACTTCCTGTATTCTTTTCGGTTATTGTTGCGGATTTTACAGCTTCTGTAAGAAATGCCTGCTGCATTTTTTTGCGAGTACCATTTAGAACGATCACTTGCGCTTCGTCGGAAGCCATTGCAGTGTAAAAAGCCGCAATTCCAGAACTTGTACTCATTGGCAGCATTCCCCAATGATTGTACATTTCTTCCTCACCAGCTCCATTCGTTGTCATGCCGCCATTTTGCCAGAATGGCCAGTTGATTGAAAGTGTCCGCCCTCCTCGCTTGATTGAACGCTGCAAAGCAAACTCATCCATAAACGCATTGGCACAGGCATAATCTATTTGTCCAACATTTCCGGTTATGGCAATGGTTGAAGAAAATAATACAAAGAAATCGAGATGAATGGCTTTTGTAGACTGATCCAGGTTAAGCGTTCCGGTAACTTTTGGACCAAGTACTTCTCTGAATTCATTGATATCTTTATTAAAACTGAACTTATCTTTCGCAATTCCTGCACAGTGCAGGACTCCGTTCAAATAACCGTATTCCGAAATAATAGATTCAATCAGGTTATTGACTTGCAGCTGATCCTGTATGTCAACTGTTTTATAAAGAACGGTTATTCCAAGATTGGTTAGCTCACGTATGGAAGCTTCCCGTTCTTTGCTGAGTGCTGAGCGACCAGTCAAAATCAATATTGCACCTGTAGTATTCTTAGCGATTTCATGAGCAAATAATAGTCCTAAGCCGCCAGTTCCGCCAGAAATAAGGTAAATTCCTTTGTCTTTCCATGGAAGTGGTTTCTCGTTTACACCGGATGTTATTTCTTGTAAACGATTGACGAAACGGTTACCATTCTGATAGCGAATCTTATTTGCTTGAAATTGAACACCTTCAGCTTCAAGTTGTGCTACAGAGATCGGTTCATTACTAACGATGAGTTGACCGTAAATCGTTGGATTTTCTTTGCTAACCGTTTTCAGTAATGCTCCTAAACCTAATAAATGTGAGTCGCTTCCGCTGTCTTGTACCACAATTTGTAATAACACATTTCCTTTAGTTGATGACTGCAAAATGGTTTTTACAGCTTCAAATAGTTTAGATGCATAATCTGTAAATCGTTTTTCGGCCGTTTCTTCTTCCGACTTGAATTGGTGACAGGTTATTTCGGGACTTTGCAAAGAGACATCCCCATTCACAGCATGTGTGCCACAGAAAAACACGTGATGACGCGAATAAGCTATTGTTTTCTTGTCAGTAGAAATGGTTTCTTCCTGCCATACGGACTTAAGGAATAACTGGCTTGCTTTTTCCTGTTCTTCAATAACAGATTGAGTTGCAGTAATGGATGAATCGGTTTCGGCTACCCAATAACGCTCTCGAGAAAAGGGATAA
Organism: uncultured Flavobacteriales bacterium; assembly: GCA_946479985.1. Next base: position 5,853 of record CAMLIF010000062.1, on the reverse strand, counting down.
GTTGGAAGACTAATTCTTTTCGGATGAAGTCCATTGTGGAATCGATGCCAGTCTATTTCCAAACCTTTGGTCCAAAGATCCATTAATTCGGTATATTTTTTCTTAAACACCCACGCTTCCGTCATACGGATCAAGTCTTCGTCGTCCATATATTTGAGCAAGCCATCAGTGTTTTTAGGGACTTTCCCAAAGTGAAAAATGGCAGGATCACGATCGTTATTCACGAATCGCTCCAATTTATCGATCAATTCTTCAAAGGATTGAACAACCACCGCCATACGAGTTTCCATAGGTTCTCTTCCTACTTGTAAAGTATATGCGAGATCGGTCAAACGAAGTGTTGAAGGTGAATTTGGAAAACGATTTACTTCGTTTTCTGTTAGGACTTCATCTAAAAGGGTGGTTTCAGAATGACCGTTGGAATGCAGCGCATGTCCGTTTAAAATCGTGTGAAGAGCACTTTCTGAAACTTCTTCTTGGACAGTTTGCGTTGCAGTTGCTTCACCATATTGATGCCGAATAAATTGCAACAATTCTTTAGCTACAAGAACTAATCGCTCTTCATTTTTTGCAGAAATCGGAACAATAACTTTATGGTTAGTTGTTGCAGAAACATACACTTCATCGTTGTACTCTTCTATTATAGCATGAGCATTTGCTCCACCCGCTCCAAAGCCAGAAATACATGCCATGAGCGGAATTTCGTGCGCTTCTCCATCGATTTCCATGCTTGGATTTTTCCATTTTTCGAGCTTTTGCTGTACATAAAATGGCGTTTTCTCAAAGTCTATGTTGGTATTCAATTGGTCAGAATGGAGCGAAGGGACAAGTGTTTTGTGCTTCATCTGAAGTAGAATCTTTGTTAATCCTGCTATTCCAGCAGCAGCTTCGAGATGCCCAATATTCGATTTCACTGACCCGATGGAACAAAACTGCCCATTATCTAATACTGATCCGAATGCTTTCGTTAAACCCGATATTTCAATAGGATCTCCTAGTGAAGTGCCCGTTCCATGAGCTTCCACATAACTGATGTGTTTTGGATCTACGTCCGCTTTCCTTAACGCTTGTGCAATTATTTCTGCTTGCGCATTCGGATTTGGAACGGTGTATCCATGAGTTTTCCCATCATGATTTATGGCTGTTCCACGGATTGTTGCATAGATTTGATCTCCATCTTTTAATGCTTGACTCAATGGTTTGAGTAGAATTGCGCCAACTCCCTCACCAGGAACAAAACCGTCGCCTCCTTCTCCAAAACTGCGGCATCTTCCATCGGAAGAAGACATGTTTAACTGGGCGTGAAGGATGTATTTATTAGGATGAAGCGCCAAATTAACACCACCAACGATGGCAGCTTTGCAATCGCCATTTTTGATGCTGTTTACGGCAAGATGAAGAGCAGTTAAAGAAGAAGAACACATAGTGTCAATTCCCATGCTTGGTCCGCTGAAACCAAACGAATAAGATACTCTATTTGCAATGGAACCTATTGATGAAGCTAATGCTGATCCATTCCCATTTTTTGAAGTGCTATGTAGCAAGTACTCATTGTACATCACACCAACGAAAACACCAACATTGTCGCCGAATGCTTTTTTGTATGATTTACGGTTGTAGCCGGCATCTTCTATAGTGTGCCAGGCAGTTTCGAGAAACACTCTTTCCTGAGGATCCATTCCTTTAGCATCGTGCGGAGATATGTTAAAGAATAAAGGATCAAATTGGTCGTGTCCGTCAATAAATCCACCCCATTTCGCATAGGTCTTACCTGTTGAAGATCGGTCGTTGCTGAAATAATCGGAATGATTCCAGCGCTCATGCGGTATTTCTGAAATGCAATCCACTCCTTGTTTCAAGTTCTCCCAGAATTTCGCAATTGTAGGTGATTTCGGGTACCGACCGCTTAGTCCAATAATGGCAATTCGATCGTCACTGTCAAAACGTGTAGTTTTTTCCTGGATTTTGCTCGATTCATTTGGTTTGTCGATAGGTTCTTCCATCGGCGTTCCATTTGACGTATGAGGAAGTATTTTACGAATGGAATCTGTATGTTCGCTTATAAAATAATTGGCCAATCGTTGAATAGTTTGAAATTCAAAAAATAGCGTTTGCGACAGTGGTCCAAAGTCATTTTCCAGACGAAGATTGAGTTGCCTGATCATTTGTGAAGTGATCCCGAAATCATCGAAAGTACTGCTGGAAGTAATTCGGGAAACGGGTATCCCTGATTTTTCGAAGACAATCTGCTTCAGGTAATCCTGCACCGCTTTCGATACATTGCTATTGGCTATTTGTACTTGAGAACTCACTGAATCCATTGTAGAAGTATGTTGTTTAACCAGAATAGGTTTATTGAGAACGCTTTTAATGTCGTGAACCCAATGGCTTTCTCTTGCAAATGGATAAGTAGGCAATGGAACTTTATAGGGCAAGGCGTTTTCTGAATAGTTCCTGTTATATGTTCCTCCTTTCACCCATTGTTCCGCGATGATTTCCAATTCGACTTCTTGTGAGATATCGAAAGGAACAGTTTCTTCGGAAGTATTTCCAGTAAAGAGACAAAGAGGAACGGTTTCACCGGCAAGATAACGCAGCAATAACTCAGCTACTTCTGCGATAGATGAAGCGATAATTGCCAAGCGTTCTTGCATTTCGCGTCGCCCCGACTGCAAGGTGTAGCTAACATCACTTAAAGACAGTGATTCGTTGGAAACAGTTAAGAAATCGTGAAGTCGTTTAGCTGATTCGATAAGTTGGCCGGTAGTTGCTGCCGATAATACAATTAGACAGGGTTTTCCGTTGTGCTGACGTTTCGCAGGGATGTAAGATTCTAAAACTGCGTGCCCACAAGAGCCCGTTGCTCCAAATGCATTGATCAGTGCTCTTTTTGGAACAGATTGATCCTCCGGTGAAACATCCCACTTTTGGTAAGCTTGCACGATTTTTAACTGGGTATCGTTTAATCGAATTAACGGATTAATCAATCCTGTATTCAATGTTGGGTATAAATCCTGTTCTCGCATCTGAAGGAGTACTTTCATCAATTGTGACATGCCAGAAGCTGCTTCAAGATGTCCAATGTTTGCTTTAACACTACCAGTGTAAATTACTGAATTTGAGTTACTAAACAATTCTTTTATTGCTGTCATTTCTGATGCGTCTGCCAGACTTGCTCCGGGTGCTGCCGCTTCAACATAACTAATTGAATCAAGTGAAACATTTGCATTTTCAATGGCTTGTCTCATGGATTCTTGTTGTTTGCGGGAATCTGGAGCGCCGAAACGCATGCTTTTTCCTGTGTGGCCAGTGGCCGTACCTTTAACAATACCGTGAATAAAATCGTGTTGCTCTTCAGCTAGGGTCAGTGATTTAAGTAAAATTGCACCTACTCCTTCACCAGGCATCCAGCCATCGCCCTCTTTTCCAAATGGATGACAATTTCCGTTTTTAGACAAGAGTTCTAATTGCTTAAGGGTTTCATAGTGATAAGGATGACTCAAAAGGTTTACACTGCCAACTAGAGCAACATCACATTCACCATTTTTAATAGCATTGGAAGCGGCATGTAAAGCAGAAAGCGCGGATGAACAAGAAGTGTTTACTGCTATGCTCGGTCCGGTAAAATTAAACGAATAAGAGATTCTATTAGCAATAGAAGAATGGTGTGATGTCGCTAATACCGGTAGACCGTTTGCATCTTCCGTTGAAGCATAATGCTGGTAATCGTCCCACATAGCGCCGATAAAAACGCCTACTTTTTTGGCAGAAGTATTCATACCATCGCTTGTGTAACCCGCATTTTCCAAACATTCCCAGACTACTTCCAGCAACAGTCGTTCCTGTGGATCAACCGATTTAGCCTCTGCCGGAGGAATGTTAAATAATGACGAATCAAAACAATCAATTCCATCCAGGAAGGCGGCTTGGAAGTTAGCTGGTTTTCCGTATTTTTCTAATCTGCTTTCAGAAACAGGCTTGAAACTACTTTTTTCGTTCTTTAAGTTTTGACAGAATATTTCCAGGTTTGGTGCATCGGGAAATCTTCCGCTCATGCCAATAATGGCTATATCGGCTCGTTTTTGAATCTTTTCTGGTTGCGGAAGAATTCTTTTTGCTGACTTGTTTCTGTCAGGCTCCAGAAATGTGTGGTTTTCAGGCATGTGAAGGATGTGATTTCCACAAACAAAACTATGCAGCAACTCGTCTGCCGGAGAAAGTTTAAAATCAGCACGTATTTTTTCAAATCGTATTTCTCCTATTGGACAAATACCAATTTCGAACTCGGCCTGTTTTTCCAGTAACAATTGTCCTATATAACCTGCTTCCAATAGCGCCATGTAAGTGGCATCATTACCATAGTTTTTTTCCAGTTCTTCTCGCGGAGCTATTATAAAAAGACAGAATTTCGCTGCATTGGCATGCGCTCTGTTGAATGGAGTATAACAGTTTTTGATCTCTGTTGATAAATGAGAATTGACAAGAGTTAACTGATGCTGAATCGGGTCATAACAATAAACGCCCGCCGCAATATTTTCAACACTGTTCTCTTTGACGTACACATAGTGTTTCAATCGGTGATTGCCAGTAACGGAAGGGTACAAATAGTGTGCTTCTTCACCAATCGTGCGTTCACCAAGTAGTCCCATGAAGCGACTGAATTGTACAAATGGAACGGGTGAATCTGTATAGGTTCGTTTGGCAGAACGAAATTCGAATTCATACGAAGAAATTGCTGCTTTCTCCAATTCGATCACATGCATTTCTGGTTTGATTTCTCTGATATTGAGATGCTGCGAATGCGATTTGTCCACCAATCCTTGTGACGGCAAATTGAAAGCATTGTTTTTTTCTTGTAAAAAGGCTGAAAAAGTTTGATTTCCGGAATAGCCGGAACAATGCCCGTGAAGTTTTTTTCCAGTTTGGGAGATGTATTCCAACCGATTTGCATTACCTGATGAAGTATAAATTTCGTGCGCTAATCCACCTAAAAGGCAATGTAGGAATCGATGATCATCCTCTAAATCAAACAAATGTTGAATTTCGAGGAAATCAACTCCATTTGCCGGTCGTAGGCCAAGATTAAACGTTTGTTGCCTGCTTTCCAGTAATTGGCCCATATATCCAGCTTCCAGAAGAACCAATGATGGACTCAAAGTTGAATAAATGGGTTGTATCGCTTCTTGTCGGGAAATGAAAAACAAAACAAATCGAGCTTCTTCAAAACAAGGCTGGTCGTAGTCGAAAAATACAGGTTTCAGGTTTGTGTCCACTCGATCGTTGATCAGACACAATTGATTGGTTACCGGATGGTAATAATAAACGCCTTCTTTCAAATCCTCTACACCATTTTCTTTCACATAAACGTACGTTTGCACAGGATTCAGTCCGCCTGCGGAGGCATAGAGATAGCGTCCTTTTTCATTGATTTGTTCCATTCGAAGTAACGAAAGGAACTGACCAAATTGCGATAGCGTCAAAGTAGAAACCGAAGACTTGGCATTCCGTTTCGTTCTGGTGTAAAAATTTTCACTGAATTGAGGAACTTCAAGCTTCACTGTCTTGTTGAAGTCTGTTTGCGGAACAATGCATTTACCAAAAGCAACGGGTCGTTTTGGGGTTGCTATCGTTATGTTATTGGCAAGAAGTTGTCGAATTTTTCCAGTGATAACGCCAGCTGTAGAATCGTCAAGAAAAACTTCAATTGGAATCGTAATGGCGTATTGATTTTGCAGGACCTCTACAAGCTGCATAATCGTGAAAGATGTAGCGCCAAGATCGAACAGATCATCCGTTTCGCGAATGTTTTTAACGTGCAACATTTCCTCGAAAAAGGTATTTAACTCTTCTGTA
>CAMLIF010000061.1 GCA_946479985.1 uncultured Flavobacteriales bacterium | reverse complement strand
AATACTTTTTGGATTTACAATTATGAAGAAGACAACACCGACCCCATATCACTTTCCGACTCACATCCAGAAGGAATATCTGAACTTGATAAACTCCAAAGAAGATTTTTTGAAGAGAATTTCGCCTGCAGAAGATCGCAAATTGAGAATCTTATACGACAAATTGACCGACTACTGGAATCTGAACAATACCGAGAAATTGTCCAAAGATTTAGATCAGAAATACGAAGAACTGCGGAGAATACAGACAGAATTGAGCGCCAACTGGACGACAGAAGAAGAGAAATACGCGACCGAGGAATTGAACAACATCATTCAAGGAGAAATAAGCTTAACTCAAGAAGAAGAAAATTTACTGAAGACCAAAGAGAATTTCGAGAATACCGTAAAGACTTGGAAGATCGATATTATTCAAAAGCAAGAAAGCTTGGATTCGAAGAAATCTCAGTTGAATACGATGTTAAAGACGCTGAAATCAAGGTCAAAAATCTTGACTCCAGAGGAGCAACAACTCTCAGAAGTATTGAAGAAGAAGAGAAACTTATTGACGGAATTAGAAGACAGATCCAAGACCTTCCAGCAATCTTTGGAGACAGACAAGCAGATCTTGAACGAAGAATCGAAGAAACTCGAAGAAAATCAGAATCAAGTGAGCAAGCTACAAAAGAGTTACAACGAGATACTAATCGAGCAGGGGAATTACTTGAATCACAAGAACAAAAACTTACGAGAGAGTCAGAAGCCGAAGGAGGAAGAATTAAATCGGAAATCAACCGAATTGAAAAAGAAATTACAAATATTGAATCAGAAGAAAGGAACGTTGAGAGAACAATCAGAAGAGAATATCCACAAAATCGAGTGGAGTATCTTGATGGAACGTCAACTGGAGATTTTAAACAATCAACCTGGTTTATCCGTGAACATGCTCTCGAACGGAAAGTCATTGATACCCTCAAAATTTATTGTTCAATTGAACAAGAGCTCAGAAGAATTGAAGAAAATAATAGAAAATGAAAAAAAGAAAATGAAAGAATAAATGGGTTCAATTACTTTGAACCCATCCATTTTCAGTATTACTGAAAGTAGAGCTCCCAGTATAATCTATTTCCACTCCTTTCTTACATTTTACACCCTGCATTTCTAAACTGGGAACAAATTCTGGTACTTCAGAGTATGTTTTGAAACTCTGTATATATGGTCCATATCCAGATTTATTGACGTACATATAGCAATCTTTAAGAAACTTGAGTTTTGCCTTAAATTCAATTGTATGGACTTCTTGTCCCATAAATTCTCTATCAACTGAATTAGTTTTTTCAATACTTATTAATTCAATTCTTCCTTCAGACTCTTGAGTGATTTGATTTTGAAGATTTTGTTCTACATCTCCAATTTCTGGCTTACTTGAACATGATGATACAGCAATAGACATTGCCAGAATAGCGGTTACAATTTTGATATTCATAATCGGTGAAAATTTTAGCAAATATATCAAAAAAGCTATATTATTGTAGTAATAATAAACGGGTAACAAATAAGTCGCTGATTTTCTTCTTTTGATACATGAGGAAAAAAGGAGAATTGGCTGATTTTCAAAAGGAGGAATTGCAATTGATTACTAAAAAGATAAAATATCTAAGAATCAAGAATGGTTATTCAAATTATGAGGATTTCGCACATGATGCTGATATAGCTCGTGCTCAATACGGAAAATATGAAAAGGGAGCAAATCTGATGATTACCACCTTGATTAAAATATTGAAGCACCATAGCATGACATTGACCGAATTCTTCAATATGACTATTGATTTAGAAGATGATCAGATTTGATGGATTAGCAGGGATAACTCCAGAAGAATTAGACGATTTAGCAACTGAAGCTATCCCAAAGCTTCAGTTGCGCTTATTTAATAAATCACTTAAAATACTTGAAACGAAGTCTGTTGGCACATTAATGAGCGCAACTAGAACAATTTCAGATAATAAATCTGAAAACACGTTTGATCTACTTACCCAAGCACAAATTGCTTATGATCATTTCTATAAATCAACGAATGTCATTCTGTGGATTGCTAGAATGTACCGATTCGGGTATGCCATTTTTTCTTTTTTGTTGCTTTATAGTTATATCAACTTCAAATGGTATCGTTTCTTTTTGAAAAAACCTGAGTATCAGGAAAAAATGTGGGTGCAACAGTTTTATGATGCCTTAAAAAGCTCGCAGGGTAAATTCTTTCTTGCTAAATACTATGTCAGAAAAGCGAATAAACTAAAGAGAATCCAAAATTCCTTGGATAGTTTGGCCATGAAAATTAAACCACCTGGCCCTAAATTTCATTTTGCTCTCAAAAGTCAGCAGGATCAATTCTACAAACTATCAATCAAGTTAGTAGAAATTGGTGCAATTACAAACGTCGAAGATTTTAGAGAGATTTTTAATGGATATAAGGGGAAACAAGTTTATTGGTATTTTGATGACTTGTCACTCATTTTTATGATTGATTTTTTAAAGCACAAGAAATTGATTTCGTGCTTACATAGATCGAAAAGTATATCGATATGCTTCTACGACGCTGTAAACAACAAGCAATTTAATAACTACGTCCTAAGTAATAAGGCCAACAATGAAAATCTCACGTCCCTAAAGGGAGATGAGGGTGATGATATCATCCGAGAATTCTTACAAAAACACAAAGGTTCCAATAGCTATCAAGTTCATAGAATTATCAGGGATATTTACGGATATTGAAGCCGATTTTATTGTTATAGCTTCATTATAGCAGCAAAATTGCCTTGAAAAACCTTTGAAAAACCGATGAGTTCGTTCTTCCTTTGTGCCAAGTACTAAACAAAAAAAATGGATGAAGGCTTTCTCAGGGCACGTTCCATCCATTTTTTTGATTTGCGACAATCGGGACTAAATTAATCCAATTCTGGATTATTTCCTAATAAATTCTTTATTGGGAGTAGAAACGATTAATCATGTTTAGTGGTTTTATTAACTCGAATGGGGTTGAATTCGTTATTGATTCTATTCCTCATTCATTAAAACTATTGGAATGAATGTTTCTATTTCAGTGGAAGGGGTATATAATATCCTCTCTCAACAAAGAACTATGACCAATTTATTATGGGTCAAGCACGAGGAAATAACTTTTTGGCTTGGAGTATTATGGACGCTATAAAATCAAATCCAATCTATACTCATCACGGAGGTATAATTCCTATCGTTAGAGAAATGCTCAAACGGAAACTTCCTGAACTCATTGATACATCTTTAAATGAGCATGCTCCGCGAGCTAAACAAAGTCGATACAATTATTCCGATATGATTATGACATGGATCGCTTCAAGTATGTGTGGAGCAACGAAAATCAATGAAGTAACATCACTTCGGAAGGATCTTTCGAAATTTCCAGAGCTTAAAATTCCTAGTCATGACAATATTGGTTACCAAATGAAAAAACTGGTTACGCCAGTACAAACTGAAGAGCGAAAAATGAATCATCAGGTAAATGCTAACTACTACGATGATAATCTTCCATTAAACCGTCTTTTGATTAATGCTACAAAGAAAATGGGTGGTTTAGAAGAAGGAAAAGAGTATGTTCTTGATGTTGATTGTACATTCATTAATACCAGATGCAGAGACGCAATGAGCATGAAAGATAAGGATCAACACGGATTTTATCCGATGATTTGCTTGATTGATCAGATGCCAATATTCATTAGCATGCGTAATGGAAATTCGATAGCCGATTTCAGAATGAAGGAGTGTGTAGAAGATTGTCTAAACCTGCTTGAAGAAGCTGGAATAAAAATAAAGACTGTCCGCACCGATGGGGCAGGATATCGAGTGGACTACCTAAAAATGCTTAACAGCAGAAATGTCGAGTTTGTAACATCTTCGCCGGTAAATGCATCTTACAAAAAAATGCTCCGTCAATTAGAGCAGACTTCCTGGAGGACAGTAACGATTGAAACAGCAAACCATTTTAAGGAATGCGAAATTGCGGAAATATCATATACAATGTGGAAGACCGAACTTCCTTATCGAGTAATTGCACTCAAAGTGCCAACCAAATCAAAGATGTTATCCCAATTGGATTTAGATGAATATCAGAATTTGATTACTGTTCAGAAAAAGATGAAGGACCTAGAGCAAAACAAAAAGCTCAAATCGAAAAATAGACGATATCAGGAAGGTGTTTGGAATGAATTAAGTGAATACCAATACAAAATGATTACCACGAATGATTGGATCACACCTGCAGAGGAATTAATCCTTTTTTACAATAATCGTGGAACAGCTGAAAGACAATTCAGTTTTATGAAGAATGATTTTGGCTGGAAATATCCTCCATTTGCTAAAATGAATGAGAACACTGTTTTCATGATTATTTCGGCATTGGCCAACAACATTTTCAGATCCGTAGTAAAGTTACTTGAACCTAAAATTCCTGAGCTAAAATCAACAACGAGAGTTAAAAACTTCAAAAAAGCTTTTATAGAAGTCATTGCAATCTTAATTGATTCGCAATGGAACTTTCTCGATACAGCAATTGACTATCGCGAAATTTTCTGATACATATTTATTTGGGATACTCTGTTTCATTCGAGACGGAGCAATACCCCGTGGACAGAATTCAAGAAAGAAAACCTGATAAATTCAAAACAAAAGAGGGAAGCGAAATAATTCGCTTCCCTCCAAGAGTTTAAAGGAGCCTCCTTAAATGACTTGCGTATCTAAGGATATTGTGGCGCTTTTTTGCATAAAGTTTCATTCTTTCGTCTTAGTGGGTGAACAGGAAGATTCTTTTATCGGGTGCTTCCTTATTCAACTTGGAAAGATCGGTTTTTGGATAAAACCATTATCTTTGAGCCCATCAATGAAAGCAAAAAGAAATATTTATCATTCTCCGGTTACTCCGCCCTGAGTAATTGTCTTCTTTTTTCCAGCATCACACACTCAATTTTATTTTTCTTAATGGAGAATCATGTTCCCATTAATCACATATTTATTTCAAATGAAGAAATATCTTAATTTGTTCGACTTCAAACAAAAGGTTGACTATAAAACTGAAATTCTTGCCGGACTAACCGTTGCAATGACCATGATCCCGGAATCTTTGTCTTTTGCTTTATTGGCGGGATTTCCACCGCTCGTAGGATTGTACGGTGCATTTATTATGGGAATCTTCACCGCTGTTTTTGGTGGTCGCCCGGGGTTAATTTCCGGTGGAGCAGGTGCAACGGTCATTGTTCTTATAGCACTAATGAAATCGCACGGTTTGGAATATGTTTTTGCTACGGTTGCGCTTGCGGGAATTTTTCAGATACTCGTTGGGGTTTTCAAATTGGCAAAATTCATTCGATTGGTTCCCCAGTCAGTTATGTATGGATTCGTTAACGGATTGGCAATTGTGATTTTCCTTGCCCAAATATCACAATTCAAAACAAGCGGAGACCATCCTGAATGGATGAAAGGATCACAGTTGTTCATTATGCTCGGTTTAGTTACTTTAACCATTGGGCTGGTCATTTTAATTCCAAAGATCACAAAAGCAATTCCTTCATCGTTGGTAGCAATTATTATCGTTTTCGGGTTGGTATATTTCATCGGAATAGATACAAAAACAGTAAGTGACATTGCATCCGTTCAGGGTGGATTGCCACCGTTTCATATTCCAATGGTTCCTTTGGAATGGAATACCTTGTATATCATTGCTCCGTATGCTGCAATTATGGCTGCAGTAGGATTAACAGAAGGCTTGCTGACATTGAACCTGGTAGATGAAATGACACAAACAAAAGGCAATGGAAATCGGGAAAGTATTGCCCAGGGAGGGGCGAATATTTTAAACGGTTTCTTCTTCGGAATGGGAGGCTGTCCTATGATAGCACAAACTCTGGTAAACTTATCTGCAGGAGCAAGAGCTCGACTTTCAGGCATTATTAGCGCACTAGCAATCCTGGCAATTGTTCTTTTTGGTGCCCCAGTTATTGGGAAATTGCCAATAGCAGCATTAACCGGCGTTATGATCATGGTTGCAATCGGCACATTTGAATGGACGAGTTTCCGGATTTTTGGCAGAATGCCGAAATCGGATATAATTATCATGCTCATTGTTACTGTAATTACCGTGTTCATGCACAACCTGGCATTAGCAGTGTTGATTGGAGTCATTATTTCTGCCCTGGTTTTTGCCTGGGAAAATGCAAAACGAATCCGAGCAAGAAAGTTTATTGACGATCAGGGAGTGAAACACTATGAAATTTTCGGACCATTATTTTTCGGTTCTGTTTCGGCTTTTAATGAGAAGTTTGATGTAATAAATGACCCACAAGAGGTTGTGATTGATTTTTCTGAAAGCAGGGTTGCAGATATGTCGGCAATTGAAGCACTGAATTCCCTGACTGGGCGCTACTTAAAAGTTGGGAAAACGCTGCATTTACGCCATTTAAGTGATGATTGCAGAAAACTTTTAATCAATGCCGATAAGATCATTGAGGTCAATGTTATGGAGGATCCAACTTACCGGGTGATGGAGGGCAGTATCTAGCAGCTTAAAAAATACTGACGGGTGATCAGGATCAGACTTTGTGTTTGGTTCTAAAGGAAATTGTAGTTTTCCAATGAATTGTATTACTCTTTGGTCGAGCTTTGCACTGATTTGAAAAAATCATTTGGGATTTGCGTTTTCTTCTCTCTTCACGCGCTCCAAATCTCTCGCGAACCTGAATTACGATTTTGTCAGAATAGAAAGACGCTCCCGACCATTGTTTTTTTGTGTTGATTTAGAACACTATACCAATTATGTCATCCTTTTGTCTGAATATTTTTTTTTCAAACTAAAACTTCTATTGTATTTTTGGCGTCGCCTGCTACCTAAAGTAGCCTAATTATGCACCAATTAAATTAATCATCTATGAAAAATAAATTACTACTTGCCATTTTATTGGTTCTTGGAATAACCCAAACCTACGCCCAAACCACCCACATAGTAACAAATACGAATAACACCGGAACAGGTTCGTTGCGCCAACTTGTAACAAATGCGGTTGCTGGGGACATTATCCGTTTTTCTCCGAGTTTGATTGCCAGTGGAAATGCTACGGTTGTCTTGACTAGTGAAATAACAATTGATAAAGCACTTACAATCAACGGAATTTACAACGCGAACTATACGCTATCCATTAGTGGAAATAACGCTAACAGAATCTTTAACATGGTTGCTGCTACCAACCTGGTAACGCTGGATAGTTTGGTATTGATTAATGGAAGGAAGGATAGCAGCCACGGAGGTGCTATTTATGCAGATGATAATTCTCCGCTTACTTTAACAAATTGTAGGTTAAACAATAATTCTTGTCATTTGTTTGGAGGCGCGATTTATACGGAATCCCCACTTACCCTAACAAATTGTACGTTAAACAATAACTTTTCTGCTAATAATTATCATTATTCTTATGGAGGTGCGATTTTTGCCGGATCCACGCTTATCCTAACAGATTGTACGTTAAACGGTAATTCTAGTACTGCTTCTTCTGGTTCTACTACTACTGGTGGTGGTGCTATTTATGCGGGAGGCGAACTTACTCTAACCAATTGTACGTTAAACGATAACTCTTCTTCCACTTCTTTTACTTCTTCTTCCAAAGGAGGTGCTATATTTACTAGTTCCACACTCACCCTAACGAATTGTACATTAAACGGTAACTCTACTTATTCTTCTGGTTATGATGCTTCTGGAGGTGCTATTCATGTAGATAATAATTCTCCGCTTACTTTAACAAAGTGTACGTTAACCGATAACTCTTGTACTTCTTCCTGGAATGCTTATGGAGGTGCGATTCGTTCTAGTATCGCCACCCTAACAAATTGTACGTTAACCGATAACTCTTCTACTCATTCTTCAAGCGCGATTTCTGGCAGCACAATCACCCTTGCGAATTGTATGTTGAACGGTAACTCTTCTTCTTCTTCTGGAAACACGATCAGTGCTAGTTCCACACTCACTTTAACAAATTCAACTGTTGTGAACAACTCTTCGGTTATTAAAACCAATTCCAATGCTACTCTTCAAAACAGTATTGTTGCATTTAATGGCCCGGGTGAGCAAATTCAGCAACCTAATGGTTCGCAACAAACGGTTACCGCAAACAACAGCTATGTTTCGGGAAGAGATTTGACTGGGCAAGGCGCAGGTAATTTTAACGGTAGTGAAGCTATTTTGTTTGTAAACCCAACAACTGATTTTCATTTACAAGAGAACTCTCCGTTGGTAAATGCAGGAGATAATTCTCTTTTACCTGCAGATACTTACGATTTAGACGGTGATGGAAATACCACTGAGCAGCTCCCTATTGATTTAGATGGCGCCAACAGAATGCTGTATGGAACAGTAGATGTTGGGGCGTATGAAACGTGTGGGACAACTGGAACTGACATTCAAACGGCTTGTGGTTCGTACACCTGGATTGACAACGTAACATATACATCTTCAAACAATACAGCAACATATACTTTTACAGGAGGAGCAGCTAGTGGTTGTGATAGTACTGTTATACTTAATCTTACAATTGCCGACAATCAGGCTCCAGTTCCAACGCTTACTACTTTAGCAGATGTTACGGGTGTTTGTTCTGTAGGCTCATTGACAGATCCAACAGCCACAGATAATTGTTCCGGAACTGTGACGGTAACGAACAATGCTACACTCCCAATTACGACTTTTGGAACTACAGTTGTAACCTGGACGTATAATGATGGAAATGGCAACACAAGCACGCAAACGCAAAACGTCATAATCACAGACAATACGGCACCTGTTCCAACAGTTGCCACTTTAGCTGATGTAAATGGTGTTTGTTCAGTTGGCACATTAACTGCTCCAACGGGAACTGATGACTGTGGCGGAACTGTTACTGTAACACACAATGCTGCATTGCCAATTTCTACCATAGGAACTACAGTTGTGACCTGGACTTACGATGACGGACATGGGAACACAACAACACAAACACAAAACGTTGTTATTACTAATCCGGTAATGGGAATTTCTATTGTTTCCGGTTCCGGAAATAGCATTTGTTCGGGAACTTCGGTAACATTTACGGCTACAGCTGCTAATGCAGGTTCTCCTCCGGCATATCAATGGAAGGTCAACGGGTCGAATGTTGGAACA
Source organism: uncultured Flavobacteriales bacterium (assembly GCA_946479985.1). Next base: position 13,110 of record CAMLIF010000061.1, on the reverse strand, counting down.
AATAGTTCTACTTATACCACAACTACGCTTAATGACAATGATGTAGTAACTTGTGTTGTAACAAGTACTCTATCTTGTAATAATGGAACAACTGCTACCAGTAACAGTATAACGATGACTGTTACACCATCTCCTGCCACATCAGTTTCAATTGTGAGCAATGTTGGATCATCAATTTGTGCTGGCAACAGTGTTACATTTACAGCAACAGTTACTAACGGAGGAACACCAAGTTACCAATGGCAAGTGAATGGTTCTAATGTAGGAAATAATAGTCCGACATTTACAACAACAACATTGACGAATGGTCAAACAGTTACTTGCTTAATGACTTCTTCATTAGTATGTGCTAGTCCTGCAATTGCAGTTAGTAACGCCATTACAATGACAGTTGGTTCGACTGCAACTCCAACTATAAACATTACAAGTAATCCGAGTGCTGCAACAATTTGTTCAGGTGTTTCTGTAACCTTCACAGCAAATATTACGAATGGAGGATCGACACCAACTTATCAGTGGAAGTTGAACGGAAACAACGTTGGAACCAATTCATCGACTTATGTTACTACAACTTTGGCAACCGGTGATGCTGTAACTTGTGAGTTGACGAGTAGCTCAACTTGTCCTACTGTAACCACGGTTACAAGTAACAGTATTTCTAAAACGGTAAATCAGAGTGTTACTCCAACCATTACTATTACAAGTAATCCTGCAATGCCGGTTTGTGTGCACGGAGAAGTTACATTCACGGCTACAATTACAAATGGAGGAAGTAATCCGGACTATCAATGGAAAAAGAACAACCAGAATTACGGAATTGGGAATTCAACGTATACAACAACCTTGTGGAGTAATGGTGATGAATTTAAATGTGTTTTAACCAGCAATGCGATGTGTGCTACGCCTGCCGTTGTTACAAGTAATATCATTGCTACGAATGAATTAACTCCTGATCCGGAAGTAACAGTTTCAGGGAATACGCTTACAGCTGAAATTTCGGGAGCAAATTACCAATGGTATAACTGCGCAACAAATTCTCCTATCCCTAATGCAACGGAACAGTCTTATACTGCTACTCAGTCTGGATCATACTCAGTTTTAATAGTTGCAGCAGGTTGTTCAGAAGAATCGGATTGTCAAACGATAAACTGGAGCTCATTGGATGAGTTATCGGAGAACGGTATCATTTTATATCCGAATCCTACGAAAGATTACTTCATTATCGATCTTCCTGAAAATACAATCATGGATATGACAATATATGACCTTTCCGGAAGAAAAGTATTGGAAGGGAAATTAGAAGGAACTCATCCGCAGGTTGATGTTCACAGTCTGGCAACAGGAAGTTACCGTATAGTTCTGAACGATGGTAGCGGGCAGTATGTTGGAAAAGTGATAGTGAATCGCTAATAATCAATCTCTATAAAGAAGAAAACGGGAATTGTGCTGCGGCAGATTCCCGTTTTTGTTTATATGCTGATTCCGGAACAGGATTTTCATGATTTCCAATTTCAGGGATAAGTGGAAGCTTATCCTTCCTTTACCCGGGTAATTATTTTAGCTGGTTGTCTCAGAACTGTCCAGGATATACATCGGGCTTTTTGTTAGTCTTAAGTCCTGGCTTTTGTTTCAGATAGTTCCTCCCTTCTTTCCAAGGCAGAATTCATAGTCTCGAATTTCAGGGATAAGTGGAAGCTTATCCTTTCGTTACCCAGGTAACATTTTGTTTGGCTAGATCAGAGTTCCCCAAGATAGGTGCTAAGCTTATCGTTATTCTCAAGCCCCAGTTTCTGCTTCAATCGATTCTTAGCTTTCTTCACACTGGCTGGTTCAATAATCAGAAGCTGTGAAATCTCTTTGTCGGAAAGACTCAGTCGCACCAATGCGGCCAGACGAAACTCGTTGTTCGATAAGCCAGGATGCTTTGTTTTGAGCTTTTCCGTAAAATCAGGAAATACCAATTGCAATTTGGCCAGGAACTCAACCCAGGCAATATCATTCGTTATCAAATCACCGAATTGTTCTTTTGACACTAAACTTTGTTCGTTTTCAAGAAGTAATTTGTTTAACTCTTTGATTAAATCGTTCTTACCTGTTAATGCATCTTTTACTGTGTCAAGTTCTTCTGCAGTGCGCTCCTTTTCTTTTTCCAAACCTTTTAATTCAGAGTGGGCCAGTTGCAGTTCAAACTCTTTCAATTTGTTCCGTTGTACGAAAAAGCGGCGGAGAAACCAGCCCGCTACGAGAAGAATAAATATCAGGGTGCCTAGTAACCATTTGACATTTCGCTCGGCGTTCAGTTTTTTGTTTTTCAGCTGTACCTCCTCTTTCAACAACTTGTTCGTGGCTTTCTGTACGCGTATATCGTATGATAAGTTGAGCTTTTCAATATTCTCCTGTACCTCTGCCTTACTGATATCACGCTGTACTTTAGTATAAAGTTTGTGATACTTATGAGCAAGTTTGAAATCTCCTTTATGTTCGTATGATTTGTATAAATATTCATAGCAATATTTCAAGGCTTCCGGATCATCTGTTCCTTCAGCCATTTCAAGCGCCTCTTCCAAATAATTCAAAGCAATTTCATAATTTCCAGTCTCGTATTCCAAACGTCCCATATTCAACATGGTATTTATAATACCATGAAAGTCCTTATCCTCTTTAAGAATCTTAAGTGCTTCACGATTATACTTTTCAGCCAGAGCATAATCTTTCTTGTTTAAATATAGGTCTCCTAATTCCTCCTGAGCATATCCAATAATTCTGCGATAGTTGGCTTTACGTGCAATACGCAAAGCTTTTTTAAACACCGGAATGGCTTCATCAGAACCAATTTCCTTCAAACTTCCTCCTAAATTATAAAGCGTATGGGCAAATGATGCGGAAGCACCTGTCTTTTCAAGAATAGGAATACTTTTTTGATAATAATAAATGGCTTTCTGCTGATTGCCGTTCATGGCATAAACTACTGCCAACCGATCGTAAAATGTGGCCTTGATCAGAGAACCTTCTTCCAAATAGGATTCCGATTGATAGAGATAGAAAAGTGCCGAATCGTATTTTGCCTGATAGAAACAGGTTGTATATAACTCCGTCCAGATACTTACTTTCAGATCATCATTCAATGGTGATGATTTTTTTTCCAGAGTTTTGTATGCGGAAAGAGATCGCTGGTGGGCACGTCCAAATTCACCTAGAGCAATATCGTTTTCGGAAAGAAGAATCCCTAGTTTGATTTTCAAATCCTGTGAGAGGGATTTCCGGGTTTTCATAAAATCATTGATTATCTTACGTGATTCTTCAAACCGACTCTTCCGATAATAAATGAGTGCCTGGATTCGAACGCGTTCCGTTTGCAAGGTCAGATCGTTTGAAGGCATTGTCTTATCTGCCTTTTGGAGCCAGTCTTCAGCCAGATCCATTCGATTCCGATGAGAGAAAAACACAGCACAATTTAAAGCATAACGTGTTTTGTCTTTTTTTGACACTGCATGTTTACGCTGATATTCTAATTGTACTTTCGCTTTCGTACTATCTGCGAACAGATGTTTGTTGAACAGGTTTTCCGAACGATCAAATGCTGTTTGACCAAAGCAAATGGAAGTGTAGAAAATGAGAACGAATCCAAAATATTTCATCCGAATAAAGTTACTTAAATTTAGTAATAGCAATCTATACCTGTGTTTATTTAATTGGAATCTCCAGATCATCACCGTTACTTTTTACATTTTTTCTATCTTTAAAAAGTATACTACTTATGTAAATTAACCCACGATCCATGAGGTACATTTTGATCCTTGCATTTGCGCTTCCTACACTTTGTTTTGCTCAGAAAAATATCAGCTTCGATGATTCAAACCTGTTGATTTTTAACGGAGGTTTAGCTCATCAGGAACAACGCTACGATGATGCAATTGATTTCTACAATAAAGTGAATATCAATGATACAAACTACGCGCTGGCGCAGTATCAAATGGCGATTTCTTACGGTGCCGACGAGAATTATAAAAAGGCCCAGGAAATTCTGAAAGACCTGCTCGATTATAAAGTTTCATACGACTTTAAACACTTGGTGTATTTGTTTCTGGGGAATGCGTATGACATGAACAAACAGCCTAATCGTGCCATCGAAACCTACACCGAAGGATTGAAACTGATGCCGTACCAATACAGTTTGCTTTACAACAGGGGGATCTGTTATGAGAATGCGGGGAAGTACAAGGAAGCCATCAAAGATTACCAGGATGCCATTCAGGGTAATGTGTATCACACCCAAAGCCACATGCGGTTAGGGGCACTTTGTGCCAGAATGGGACTTTACGACCAGGCAATGCTTTCATTTATGGCTGCAGTATGGAATGAACCGACCGGCGAATATGCCGCTTATGCCGTAACAACTATGGAAAGTATCGCCAACGGAACATTTGAAGAAAGCGAGCTTGATCAGGTTGTCTACGAAAATTCTGATGAAGATCCGTACGCGAAATACAATACGATTTTTGAGAACCAGGATGCTTTGCGACCGGGATATAAGGTGAAGTTGTCTTATGCTACAGATTATGCAAAGCAATTCGACCTGTTCCTTAAAAATAACAAGTACAAGGAAGGAGATCATGATTTTTGGAATATGACCTACATGAAATTCTTCGAAAAGGTATATGCTTCTAAAAAATACGATCTGTTTATTTTACTCACCCTGGCTTCAATTGATAACGCCGGGATCCAATCGAAAGTAAATGCCAAATATGCCAAAATCACAAGCTTCTATGAAACCTCGAAAGTAGATTTCTTTAAGTTCTCAGAGGACCGGTACATGGAGTTTGAAGGAAAAATGCAGGAAGTGGTGGTTGATTATTCCAACTCGTACCTGAATTCGATCGGACGTGCAACCGGGACAACTGAACGCGTTCCAATCGGGAATTTTTACTACTACCATCCAAACGGAACATTGCGAATGGTGGCTCATCTCGATGAAAAAGGTGAACCGATTGGGAAGTGGGAAATTTACAATGATTTTGACGGATCGAAAATCCGTGAACTGGAATTCCTGGATCCAACCACTAAGATGAATTACGATTATTACGATTCCGGAGAATTGTATTACAAGTATATCATGAAAAATGAAATGGCCGAAGACACAGTGTACGCCTATTACCGCAATGGTTCGGTTTTGGAAAAATTTGTAGTAAAAAATGGAATGAAAAATGGGTCTTATCGGTCGTATTATCCGAACGGAACGCTTCAGCAGCAGTTGTTTTATGAAATGGATGTGTTGAACGGAGATGTGAAGACTTATCACCTGAATGGTGTTCTGGAAACCGAATGTTCGGTGAAAAATGGACTTGTTCAGGGAAAGAGAACCACTTACTATCCGAATAAGCAGGTAGAAACTGATTATAATTATGTAGATGATCAATTCGACGGGCCGTTTAAAGAATACTATTCAAACGGACAATTGAAAGAAGAAGGAACGTATAAGAAAGGAATTCAGGTTGGAGTTGGAAAAGTGTATTACTCGAACGGCGCTTTGTCGACTAACATCACCACCGATGAATCAGGAAAGCAAACCGGGGAAAGCGTTTTCTATGATATCGACGGCAAGAAATTCCAGCAGCTCGATTTTACGAAAGGAGCCCTGAATAAAATAACGTATTTCGACAAACAAGGGAATGCGAAAGAACTTGCCACTTTGAAGGGAAAGAAAATGGATTACGTGAGAACCTATCCTGATGGCAAAGTGCAAACCAAAGGTTCCGTGACGAGTGATTTGTATGAGGGGACATGGGAATACTTCGATCATTACGGAAACCTGGCAAGGGTTGAGAATTATGACAAAGGAATATTAGTCGACACCTTGATTTACTACCACTCAAACGGAAAAGTAAAGCAGGCGTTTCAAATTGAGGCCGGAGCAAATAACGGATTGTTCCTTGAATACAATGCATTCGGAGACCTGGTGTCGGAAGGATGGTTTAAGAACAACACGCAGGATAAGGAATGGTTCAGTTATTATCCTGATGGAACTATTGAAGGAGAAGGTTATTACCTCGAAGGAACGCGGCACGGTTATCAGATTGATTATAACGTAAAAGGTGGTATTTATGCTATCGAACATTTCGACAATGGTAAAATGATCTTCGACAGGTACCTGGATACTTTGGAAGAAGTGATAGGGGAGTTTGGCGAGTTCAATGGTGAAGTGTCGCTTAAATCTCTGAACAATAGTTATGTGCGTTTTGTGGGGCATTACGTGAACGGATACTCCGACGGTAAGTTTACGCATTATGGACCGGAAGGCGGTGTGCTGGAAGAAGGAACCTTTGTAAATAACCTGACAACCGGAGTTTATAAGTGGTTCTATGAAGACGGCAAATTGCTGCGTGAATGTACGTATGTGAACGGCGAAAAGAATGGAGTAGAGACAAGCTATTATCCGAATGGAAATAAATCGTCGGTTTACAACTATACCGATGACATGATGCAGGGAGATTTTGTGGATTATCACGAGAACGGGAAAGAGAATTTCAAAGGAGCGTGTCTTGACAACGAAAGACACGGACGAGTTGTAACCTACGGGGAAAAAGGTGAAATTGCGATGATCCGGTATTACGATCAGGGAGTAATTGTTTCATATTCATATTTGGGAACTGATGGAAATGAAATTGCGCCGGTTCTGCTGGAAGGAAACGAGATGAACGTAGTTTGCTATTTTAAAAATGGTAAAAAATCCATGGAGCACAAACGCATCAACGGGTTAATTGACGGAACGTATATTGTGTACCATGAGAACGGTGCAAAACAGGAAGAGTCTCATTTTATGAATGGCGAAGAGCACGGAAGAACCGTTGAGTTCTATGATACCGGTAAAACGCGTCGTGAAGCAGATTATGAAAAAGGATTCCTGCATGGCTGGAATGTCTTGTACTATGCAAATGGAAATGTGAAGGAAAAAGTACCGTACATTTTTAACAAAAGACATGGAACGGCGAGTTACTATTCCGTTGATGGAAAACTCATCCAAACAACAAAGTATTTTGATGATGCGGCGTTGGAGGTAAAGAAAATGTGATGGGCTTTAGTGGTAGGTCGCGACCTACCACTAATAGTCATTTAATATGTAAATCCAATAATTTCTCGCCTTCCAGGAAACCTTCCAGGTGATCGCCGATAGCAACCGGGCCAACACCCGCGGGAGTTCCCGTGAAAATCAGATCGCCGGTTTTTAAGGTGATGTATTGTGAGATATAGGCTACAATCTGATTGAAAGAAAAGATACAGTCAGCTGTGTTTCCTGTTTGGACCGTTTCACCGTTTTTCTTCAATTCGAAATGTATGGCGTTCTGGTCGAACAGGTTGATTGCCAAAAAGCGCTGACCCATTGGTGCACTATTGTCGAAAGCTTTTGCTTTTTCCCACGGAAGCGATTTTTGTTTTTGTTCTTCCTGAATGTCACGTGCAGTGAAATCAATCCCTAATCCAATCTCTTCAAAGTAATCTGATGCAAACGCTTCAGGAATATGTTTTCCTACTTTTTTGATTTTCAGTACCAGTTCACATTCGTAGTGGATATTGGAAGAGAATTCAGGAATATAAAAATCAGAACCGGCCGGCAAAATTGCGGTGTCGGGTTTCAGGAAGAAAACCGGTTCGGTTGGTAACGGGTTATTCAATTCTTTCGCGTGATCGGCGTAATTTCGACCTATACAAATGATTTTCATTGTTTGTTCTTTTATTATTTCCGAATAGCCTGTAGTGATTGAAGTATGAAATCTACTACGGGCTACTTCGGGTTAAATTTATTTTGTAATGCCTTCAATTTCTCTTCAATGCTCAGATTGTCCTCCGGAGCAGGTTTTTCATATCGTTTTACCGGCTTAGATTCCGTCGCCACAGGTTTCTTTTCCTGCTTGTCCGCCGGGGCTGAAGCTTTTCGGTTCAATTTGATCAATTCCATTTCTTCCTTCAGCACTAACTTGGTGTAAAGCGGGAAATCGGCATTCATCATCCAGCCAAAATAACCAGGCTCTTCATTGTCAACAGCAACAATGGTTTTTCCTTTATGCTTTCCGAAATTGTAGCAAAGTTCGCCCGTCTTTAAACGTGAAAGTCTTCCGGCAAAATCTGCCACTTCATTGGTGCTTTGTCTTGAGAATTCTGCCAGGCCTGAAACATCAACAGGCAAGTCGGAGTAGCGTTCCAATTGTGCTTTGAAAACATCCAGAGTCACTTTTGTGTCAACCAATGCATCGTGTGCGTTTTCCATGGTTTGATTACAGTAAAACTGGTAAGCCGCGGCAAGTGTGCGCTGCTCCATTTTATGGAAAATGTTCTGAACGTCAATGCAGTTCCGGTTTTTCAATGAGAAAACGTGACCGGCCCGTAAAAAAGCTTCTGCCAAAACCGGGATATCGAATTTATTGGAATTGTAACCCGCAAGATCTCCATCGCCAATAAAGTCAGCCAGTTCATCGGCCAGATCAGCAAATATTGGTGCATCTTTTACATCTGTGTCACTGATACCATGTATTTCCGTTGAATCAGCAGGAATTGGCATTTCCGGATTCACCAGGGCCTTATAATCCAATTCTGTTCCATCAGGCATGGTTTTCACCATTCCAATCTGAATGATTCGATCTTTTGTAATGTCTAAGCCCGTTGTTTCCAAATCGAGCATAATTAGCGGGCGTTCCAGCGCAAGTCTCATGAATAGTCTATTAATCCTATAAAATTAGCACTTCAAACGGATTACTCTGCTTTCAATTCAATAAACTGGTAAGGAATGTATTTTTCTTCGCTATCACGATCTGCATTGTACTCAGGACCAGAAACAACCACCGAAACAATTTTTACCGTTACACCGGATGAAATTCCTTTCGTTTTGAAATACCTGTTCAACTCACTCTCAATATTTGTTGCCCGTGATTGTGCCAGTACCTGGTTGTTTTTAAATTTCTTCGTCGGAACTTTAGAAGCAGATGAGTATACAGAGATTGTTATTCCTGGCTTGCCTTGTTTCAATTGCTCTTCCACCTGGCTGACGAATTGTCCCAAGTCACCGTCGGCAGTAGATATCTTATTAAGATTATATCCGTAATTGTGTTTGAACTGAAGCGGATTGAACACAATAACCGGCGTAACAACAACCGGTGTGTCAACAATAACAGGAATAGTATCTTTTTCTCCAGGAATTGTAACTGTCCAGTTATCTGTATCAATGATGGCGTTTCTCACAAGTTCTTCGAAATCGAGCTCACAATCTGTAGAAACATTTGTTTTATGAAATTCTTCTGTTCCGTCTTTCCGAGCGAAGATAACATCATAATCCCTGCATGGTTCCAGGTTCATGAGGTAAGAACCGTCTCTCAAACGCGGATAAGAAGTCAGATCGTGAATATCTGATTCACAATTGGTACATTTCAATGAAATAACGATGTCTTCCGGAAGCGGATCACCTGATTTAGTGGTGATATTTCCTTTGAGAATATGGCCGTATTTTCTGTTCAGATAATCGTTATTTACCTGGTAAATATCCTTGTCGCCATAGGTGTCGCTGCGTTTGGAAGTCAGGAAGCCTTGTCGTCCGTCAATGGTTTCAGTATAGAATAAATCATCGTCATACGAGTTAATAGGGAAACCTAAATTGATAGGATCTGTCCATTGATTATCGCGATCAATGATAGAAACGAAAATATCGAATCCGCCAATACTTTTCGGACCATTACTTGCGAAATACAATGTTTTATTGTCAATAGACATAAATGGCGCATCTTCATCAAACTGGGAATTGATTGTTGGTCCTAGGTTTTGCGGCTGACTCCAGGTCCCGTCGGGCAGTTTTACCAAACGGTAGAGATCTCGTCCTCCGTAACCACCTTCACGTTGCGAAGCAAAATAAATATTCTTTCCGTCAGGAGTTACAATGCAATGCGTTTCCCAGAACTTCTCCGTATTTACATCTTCGTTTTCGTAATGAACAACCTTCCCGAACTTATTGTTCTTGAATTCCGAATAGAACATATCACCATTTCCAACGATGTCCTGGTAAACGTAAATTTTGCGTTCGTTTGGGCTTACAGAAACGGAAGCCTCATTCTGGTCTTCACCGCAGAAATCGAGTCTTACGGGTTCAGTCCATTCGTTGTTGCCGTTCTTGTAAGAGACATAAATATCTTCCGGGTAAAAATCGGAAGTAGGATCGCGTTCAATATTATCGTCCCCGTTTTCCCATTTTCTGCGTGAGGTGAAATATAATGCAGATCCGTCGAATGAAATAACAGGAGAATATTCGGGAGCTCCTGTGTTTACAACGCTTCCAATGTTCACTACTTCTACGTTTCTTTTTTTGTTCAGGGCTAGTCGTTCTGCCTCTTCCAACTGTAGCAAAGCCACATTGGTTCTATCGTAGATTTCAGTTTTGTTAGACGCCGTTGAGAGAAACTGATTGTAGTTTTCTCTTGCCTTGCTTACATTACCGGTTCGATGGTAGCATTTAGCCAGGAAATAATAAACATCCAGCGGAGCGCCCGTTTCGTTCTTGCTTGTGGCATCGTAATTTTTTACAGCGCTGCTTTTTGCTTTTTCAAGATAGGGGATGGCATCACTATAATTTTGTTTCGCTTCGGAAAGAATAAAGCCCTTTCTGTAATTGACATTGTTGTTATTCGTCTCAGTTGTAAGAATTTTATCTATCAACCTTTCGGCCGCTGCATAATACCCAACTTCCAGTAAGCTGGAAGATTCCATAAGCAGTTGTTCATTGGAATAATTCGAAAGAATATTTTGCCATTCCTTTTCATTGTATTGTGCATGAATAGGCGCAGAGATAAGCAGAAGAAGTAGTATTCGCAGCAGTTGGTACATAGCACGAGGTAAAGATTTACCTGCTAAATTTACAATAATTTGAATACAAACAATCTTGCCTACGTTTTTAGTTATTAAAGTTTTGATGTGGTTACTAACAAAAAAAGTCGGGGCGAATAATTATTCGCCCCGACTTTTTGACTTTTTGTATTCTGTCAGAAAATTATTTCACAATAATAAATTCTGTTCTACGATTTTTTTGGTGAGCTGCTTCTTTCCCTTCAGTTGAAGGAATGGCTGCAATTTCAGCATCGCTTACTTTCAGTCTGTTTTCTCCGTATCCTTTTCCTTTGATTCGTGAAGCCGAAATACCTTTCGAAACAATGTATGCTGCAGAAGATTTGGCACGACGGTCAGAAAGAGCCGCGTTACCCTCAACTGAACCCCGGCTATCCGTATGAGAACCCAATTCGATTTTGATATTCGGGTTTTCTTTCATGATCTTCACAATCTTATCCAGTTCAACTGCTGCATCCGGTCTGATATCAGATTTGTTGTAGTCGAAGAAGATCGGATTTACAAAAATACTCAGGTCAGTTCCAAGATCAGTAGATACAAGAATAGGATCGATCAGTTCATCAATGTTGATCTCGTTTTTGTCACCCAGGTTAATTACAAGATCATAAGACATTGTAACGTATCCCGGTTTCTCAAGAACCAATTGCGCATTTAGAACGTTTCCTTTCTTCAGATCAGAAATAGTATCTGATTTGTAAGATCCTGGTGCTCCTGTAGTTGTTTCAACGTATGGTTTAGAATTTTCTTTGCTAACCAAAGTTACTTTTACGTCGCTCAACAAGGCTTTCGACTTACTGTCTTTAACCGTACCAACAATGTAGTATGGTTTGAACATTTCCTGATTTTCAACATCCAGGAATACTTCACGGTTGATCTCATCATATTCTTTGTTACAATCTGTAGAGAAAGATTCTGTGTAGAATTCTTTTTTACCATTGTCGTAAGAGAAGATCATATCGTAATCTCTACAAGGCTCAAGTGCGCTGAAAAACACACCGTCACGCATACGTGGGAATACTTTTCTTTCCAAACGATCGCCACAATTTGTACAACGTACTGTGATTGAAACGTCTTCAGGAAGTTGCGCTCCGTGAAGTGTTGTAATCTTTCCTTTTAAGACTGCAAGGTTCTTGGAACGCAAGTAGTCGTTTTGAACTTCGTAAATATCTTTTTCTCCTTTACCGCCTGTTCTTGAAGAAGTCAAATAACCGGTTAAACCATCAACTGTTGTTGTATAGAACAAATCATCAACTGTTGAGTTCAGAGGATATCCCAAATTGATAGGTGCCGACCACTCGTTGTTTTCATCACGAACAGAAACGAAAACATCAAATCCACCCATGGAAGTTGGTCCGTTTGAAGAGAAGTAAAGTGTTTTGTTATCAATTGCGATAAACGGAGCTTCTTCATCCATTGCTGAATTGATAGTTGGTCCGCAGTTTTGCGGTTCGCTCCAGTCTCCGTTCGGAAGTTTAACGATACGGTAAATATCTCTGCCTCCGAAACCGCCTTTCCGATCGGAAACAAAATACATGTTTTGACCGTCAGGAGTAACTGTACAGTGCGTTTCCCAGGCATCAGTATTCACTTTCTTCACTTCAAAATGTTCTACATCCTTGAATTTGTTTGAAGCAAAATCTGAGTAAAATAAGTCACCGTACCCTTTGGTATCTTCATACAGGTAAATTCTACGCTCATCTGAACTTACGGCTACTGTAGCTTCGTTCTGATCGTTCACACAGAATTCCATTTTATAAGGCTCTAACCACTCGCCATCGAAATCTTTGAAAGAAACGTAAACATCTTCAGTAGGCATGTTGTTTCTTTTATCAACGAATTCTGCACTTGTACTGTCTGCCCACAACCTGCGGGAAGTAAAATAAAGGGCGCTTCCGTCTAAGGAAATTACAGGAGAATATTCCGGTTGAGCGGTGTTGATCATATAACCAACATTTTTCAAGCGAACATTGCGTGGATTTTCCAGTTCTTTACGGGCAATAGCTGTTTGCTGCAGAAACAGATTCGAAAAGAATACGTATTCTGATTTGCTGTTCGACTCTGCGATAAAGCGTTTATAATTTTCTTCGGCTTTGTCAATCTGCATTGCCATGTGATATGCCTTAGCCATAAAGTAGATAGCATCTACAGGAGCGCTTTTTTCGTTCGCTGAGAAGGCATCCCAGTTTTTATCAACATTGGTAACGGCTGTTTCCAAATGCGGAATAGCAGAAC
>CAMLIF010000060.1 GCA_946479985.1 uncultured Flavobacteriales bacterium | reverse complement strand
TAAGTGGTGTAGGTTACGATCATCAAACTGGCTACGGCCTGGTAAATGCAGAAGCCGCATTGCAAATGATCGACTTTCCCGAATACCAGGTTGTGCATCCGGAACTCGACCCGGTTTCAATAACGGAAATAGCAGTTGATACAATAACATTGTTTTTGAATGAACCATTCTATTCCATTTCCAATGGCCCAATTGGAGATGACTTTCCATTGTTTCTCGAACGATATTACGATGTTGAGCGATATGAATATGAAGTGACTTATGATTTCTCCGATTACATTTTACCCAGCACACAAATTTTGGACTACTGGGTAAGACCGAGTACTACTAATTCCCTGGGATTGATTAATGACACCAGCTATATTCCCGATCCGAATTCCAGCAGCATCTTATTTATAGAAGACACGTTCAAACTGGAACCTCATGCAGAAATCACCAATTTCTCCTCCGGAAATCTCACATTGAAGGGATACTATTATCATTTTATTCGCAGACATACTGACCAAAACGATCCAGCGAGTTCTACAACCTCAGAAGATTTTTGGTATCCTCTGAATCCAAATATCAATAATCCAAAAATGGCCTACAGTATTTACTTACGTGATTCCCTAGCGCCATTTTACTTCGATTCATGTTATGCAGCAAACCCACTCTTTGATACGTTATTGACAATAAGCTCTTTAGATTTCGAATCATTAATTTCTATTTTCCCCAACCCTGGGAATCAATTAACCGTTTCTGTTAATACGCCAATTCGCTCAATTACAATTTGTGAACTTAATGGAAAACCCGTACAATACGTTGAATCGGAACAAGACAAAAAAACTTTTGTGAAAACGGTTGATTGCTGTAAATTAGCAAGTGGTGTGTACATGGTTGTGTTTACGCGTAAAGATGGAATGGTATTAACCAAAAAATGGATCAAGTTATGAGGGCTCTACTAATAACTCTTTTGTCATTACAAGTACTGACTTCATCTGCTCAGACTTGGAGGAATGTGGACATTCGAACCATGAATCCATTTACATGGGCGTATTCTGGCTCAGGAGGATCCGAAAACACACGCTATTTCAGAATCAATCCATACAACAATGACATTTGGTTGACATACGGAGATGCGGTTCAACAACTAACAGGTGACGGTGGTCAATATTTCTATTACAATAATTCGAATACACCTTTATTTCCAGTGAACTCAAGTTTTCGGGATTTTGGTTTTACAAGCAACTACACGTTTGCGCTTTCAGGAAATTATGGATTGTATCAATTGAGCAATTCGGTCTGGAACTTAGCAGTTCCGTTTGATGAGGGTGTCAATTTAAACTATGAGTTGGACACCGTATGGTGCATCCGTAATGGAGAAAACTACCTGAAATGGGCTGCAGGAGTTAACTCTCAAAGCACCGTTAATGTTTGTAGTAAAGCAATCAGTAATAATGGTCTTTTATGGGGGGGGGCTCAATATGATGCGGTATTTAAAGTCGATGATGATCAGCAATATTCTCTTTATTCTCCTGACACCTCTAAGTTGATGGATTGGGGGAACTGGGACATGAAATTTTATCCTGATACTGATTCATTATTTGTAGCAAATGACGGAGGATTTGCAATAGCCGATGGGATTACTTTCGTGGATAGTATTTGTTCTGCTAACTGTACGAATATGCCAGGCGGAAAAATTTTAGAGTTCGAATTTGATGCTAACAAAAACATATGGGCATTGATGGGAAACGGAGGTCTATACGTGAAAACTGGCCTTGCGCATTACAATGTTACAACCAAGGTTTGGGATCAGTATTACGATGAAAGTAATTCTTCTATAAATTTTGGCTATTCTCAAATTTCAATTGAAATAGATACCTTGGGAAATTTGTGGGTAGTAGACAAGTATTTCCTGCACATTTTAGATGAAGGAAATACCCCTACCTGGCTTGGAATGAAAGAAATTCCCGCTCCGTTTGCATTGAACGTTTACCCCAATCCTTCCAATGAACTGATCAACCTTGCTTTTGAAGGAAACAGCGCAGTATTGACCATTCGTGATGTGCAGGGAAAAGAGATTTCAACTTCCGCTATTATTTCAGGTGAGAATATTTCTTTAAATGAGCTGCCGGCTGGTGTCTATCTTTTTGAAGTTGTTACCGAAAAAGGAAGTGTGGTGAAACGCGTGGTGAAGAACTAGCGTCCAAAAAATGGATCAAGTTATGAGAACCTTATTAGTAATCCTTTTCTTATTGCAGTTACTAAATTCTTCAGCTCAAACCTGGCGAAGTGTTGATGTAAAAGTATTGGGTCCTTTCGCCTATACGTATAGTGGATCCGGTTCAGTAAATAGTCGTCATTTTCGTATCAATCCATACAACAACGATATTTGGCTGACTTACGAAGATGCAATTCAGCAATTGACAGGTGAAGGGAATTATTCTTATTATCAGAATTCAAATACCACACTTTTTCCAACAGATTCAGATTTCCGGGATTTTGCCTTTACTCAGCAATATACCTTTGCAATATGTGAAAACTACGGACTCTATCAATTAGATGGTTTAAATTGGAATCTTGCTATTCCGTTTGACAAAGGTCTTAGTTTAGCTTATGATACTGACACCGTATTGTGCTTTCGTACAAATGAAAATTACATGAAATGGTATGGTGGTTTTAATGGTATGGAAAACTACACTGGTTTTAGAAAAGCCATTACAGGAAATGGAAATTTATGGGGTGGTGCAGGAAATAGCGGTGTTATTAAACTAATAGACGATCTACCTGTTATATATTCTCCTGATACATCGAAATTGATGGATTGGGGTAATTGGGACATGAAATTTTACCCGGGAACCGATTCTCTTTTTGTTGCAAATGACGGAGGATTGGCTATTGCTGATGGAAACACTTTTATTGATAGCATCTGTGCTTTGAATAGCACAAATATGCCCGCTGGAATCATATTGGAACTTGAGTTCGATGCTAACAAAAACATATGGGCTTTAATCGGTAATTCAAGTCTAAATGTTAAAGATGGGCTTGCTCATTACAACCTGACGACTAAAGTGTGGGATCAGTATTATGATGAGAACAATTCTCCTATCCTTTTTGGTGGGTCGAAAGTTTCTATTGAAATGGATAACCTCGGAAATTTATGGGTAGTAGATAATTTGTTTTTACATGTACTGGATGAAGGAAACGCTCCGGCGTGGGTTGGAATAAAAGAAAATGAAGCCATTTCCGTTTCGCTTGCACCAAATCCAACTAAAGATGTCTTTACTGTTTCGTTTGAAGGAAATGCTGCTGATTATATACTTTATGATGCGCAAGGGAAGTTGATTCAAAGTTCGGGCATTGTTTCCGGTGAAGGCGTTTCCCTAAAGGATCTGGAGAGTGGGATTTATTTCTTCGAGCTTAAAACTGAGAACGGAAACGCGGTGAAAAGAGTAGTGAAAAACTAGAGCCAAAAAAATGGATCATGCTATGAGAACCTTATTAGTATTTCTTTTTTCATTGCAATTGGTTGATGCAAGTACACAAACCTGGCGAAGCGTGGACATAAAAGAAATGAGTCCCTTTGCGTATACGTACAGTACCAGCGGTGGTGGTTCTGGAGACAATCATTATTTCAGAGTCAATCCTTATAATAACGATATTTGGTTGACCTATAATGAGGCGATTCAGCAATTGACAGGTGATGGGGATTATTTCTATTATAACAATTCAAATACACCATTATTTCCAACAACCGCGGATTTTCGGGATTTTGCATTTACATCTCAATACACATTTGCTTTATGTGCAAATGATGGTCTATACCAGTTAAATGGATTAACCTGGAATTTGGCAATACCATTTGATGAAGGTGTCAATTTGAATTATGACGCTGACACTGTATGGTGCATACGTGATGGTGAAAATTACCTAAAATGGTATGGAGGGCTGAATTCACAAAGTACGGTTAGTGTATGCAGTAAAGCAATAAGTAAAAATGGGCTATTTTGGGGAGGTGCTCAATATGATGCTGTGTATAGGGTCGAGGACGATCAACAATATATTCTTTATTCTCCAGACACTTCTAAACTGATGGATTGGGGCAATTGGGATATGAAGTTTTACCCCGAAACTGATTCGCTCTTTGTTGCCAATAATGCCGGATTTGCCATCGCTGATGGACTCACTTTTGTAGATAGTATTTGTGCAACTAACTGCATGAATATGCCAACCGGAAAAATTTTAGAGTTTGAATTTGATGCAGATAAGAATATCTGGGCGCTCATTGGCAACGCCGGATTGTCTGTTAAGACGGGTCTTGCTCATTACAATGTAACGACTAAAGTTTGGGATCAATACTATGATGAGAACAACTCTCCGATCAATTTCGTTAGCCCAAAAGTCTCCATTGAAATGGATAACCTCGGGAATTTGTGGGTCATTGATAATTTATTTTTATGGGTTTTAGATGAGGGCAATGCACCAGCTTGGGTTGGCATAAAAGAAAACGAAACCATTTCTGTTTCACTTGCTCCGAACCCAACCAAAGATGTCTTTACTGTTTCGTTTGAAGGAAATGCTGCTGATTATATACTTTATGATGCGCAAGGGAAGTTGATTCAAAGTTCGGGCATTGTTTCCGGTGAAGGCGTTTCCCTGAAGGATTTGGAGAATGGAATTTATTTCTTCGAGCTTAAAACCGAGAACGGAAACGCGGTGAAAAGAGTGGTGAAGAATTAATTGAACAACGATACAATTTTGGAAAATCCGCTGCATCTCCATAAACCAGATGAGGCGGATTTTTGTTTCTTACCAACTTGTTCTCTATTTTAGTTCCGTGAATTCCAACGTTCAAGGAATTAATCGCGTTTTTATCGCTACAAAGAAAAAAGAATGAAAAATCTGCTCACTTCACTATTCGTTGCTTTCTGCGGAATGGCCGCAGCTCAAAACCTGATTCAATGGAATTCTGAAATCGAAGTTGCCGATGGCGCCAGCTACGGGAATCTCCGGCCAAGAATGGTTTTAACCGCAAACAACATCCCGGTGGTTCTTGCTGGAAATGGTGCGACGAAACAACTCTATGCAGCGCGTTGGAACGGAACGGCTTTTTCCACACCTGTCGCTCTTCTTCCGGAAAATATGGAGGCTTACTTGGCTACATGGACCGGGCCTGACGTAGCAGCAAAAGGCGATACCATCATTGTAGTTTTCAAAGCGGAACCAATGACCGAAGGAAATGTTTACGCAGTTCGTTCAACAGATGGCGGAATGACATTTTCAGATACGGTTCGTGTAGATGATCATGATGCCGGAATGGCCTGGATGCCATCGCTTGATATAGATGAAAACGGAAATCCTAGCGTGGTTTATATGGCACACGATTCGGTGATGGTTCACCCAAGATATGTTGTTGCGCATTCAACAGACGCTGGTTTGAGCTACAATCCAACAATGGATATTGCTTTATCAATTCCGGAAGAGGCCTGCGATTGCTGTCCGGCAGAATACCTTATAAACGGAAACCGGGAAGTGATGCTTTTCCGCAATAACGACAATAATGTCCGTGATATTTATGGTGTATATTCCAACGATGGCGGGCTTACTTATCCTTCCGTTTCGCAGATCAATCAGTTAAATTGGGTGGTGAATTCCTGTCCGTCAACCGGGCCGCACGGGCTGCTGAGAAATACCGATTTAATTACCGTTTCTACCAGTAAAGCAAGCGGGAAAAATCGTGTTTACGTGACTACAAATCCGGCAACCACTGCTCTTGGAAGTTCCACTGAATTTATGCTCACCCCTCCGACAAATGTTAACGGAAATCAAAACTATCCGCGTATATCAGGAACTCAGGATACCATTGTTCTAGCTTGGCAGGAAAATGATCCCTCGAACTATGAGGTGTTTTGTGCTTTTACAACGACTGGGGCCGTGAATGATTTCCAAACTACAAAAGCACAGGTAAACACGGAGCCAACCGGATCACAAACCAATCCCGATGTAATCTACAGAAACGGGATTATTCATTATGTCTTCCAGGACTCGCAGTCGGGTTCTATTATCTACAAAACCGGAAGCGTAGGAACAGTTGGAATAAACGAAAATGAACTGGTTTCTGTTTCTGTTTACCCGAATCCTTCATCAGGAGTTTTTCATTTTACCGGGAAGATAGACCAGGTATTAAAAGTGGTGGACCACAACGGCAGAAGCGTTCCGTTCAGTTACCAGGCTGACGGTTCATTCGGAAGCGTTCAAATGCACAACGCACATGGTTCGTATGTAATTATTGCGGAAGCGAGTGGCCGGGAAATTCAGATTCCGGTTCAGGTGAACCAATAACAGCAGATGGTTTGCTTTCATGACGTGACAGGTTTGTTCTTAAACTTCTTCGGTTTAGCAATCCGGCGTGATAGGTTTGCCTTCATGACGTGATAGGTTTATTCGCATACGCGGTAGGTTTATTCCGGTGATGGGTTAGGTTTGTTATCATGACACCATAGGTTTGTTCTTAAACATGATAGGTTTGCGGCCGTGATGTGTTAGGTTTGTTAGCATAACACCATAGGTTTATCCATAAACGTGATAGGTTTGCGACCTTGATGTATTAAGTTTGTTCGCAGATGGTATTAGGTTTCTTATTATAACACCATAGGTTTGCTCTTAGATTTGGTCAGGTTTACAATCCGGCGTGATGGGTTTGCTTCCGGATAAGGTAATTTTACTCATGAATTCCTGGCGAAAATGAAAAAACCATGAAACGCGTGAAGAATTAACACAATCATATTCTATTATACTCTCCACGGTCATTAAGCTTGTCGAGACGCCACGGGTTTTTCGTATTTTTGAACTCTCCAATTCAAGCCCTCCATTGATGAAGATCTTAATTATAGACGACGAAAAAATTGCAAGAGAAAACTGTCAGCTGGTTTTATCTCAGATTGGTATTCCCGGTCTGGTAACCCGCGAAGCTGATAGTGTGTCTTATGCATTGGAAAAAATTGAAGATTTTAATCCGGATTTGCTCTTACTGGATATTCAGCTGCACGACAAAACCGGGTTCGATATTCTGCATAGCATTGCGCCACGTTATATTCCAACTATTTTCATTACGGCGTACAATGATTTCGCACTGAAGGCTTTTCAGGTTTCGGCGCTTGATTATTTATTAAAACCTTTCGATCCGTCGGAATTGAGTTCAGCCGTTTTGAAAGCCCAAACCCGCATTCAGAACGACAGAGTTCTGGAACAATTGGAAGTGTTTCGTCAGCAGTTCAAAACAACTGAACCCAGAAAGATCGTACTGAATACCGCAGATTCATTGCACATAGTAGCTATTGAAGAAATCACCTATTGTCTGGCCGATGGCGCTTATACACATTTTTTCTTCATCAACCGAAAGCCAATTATGGTTTCAAAGACCCTGGCGCATTTCGAAAGCATTATTGGCAGCGAGCATTTTATCCGCACACACCAAAGTTATTTAGTGAACATGCATCGTGTGGCACAATTCGATAAGCGAAACGGAGGCTTTCTGCTGCTTCCTGACAATGTTGAAGTTCCTGTTTCGAGTCGGAAAAAGGAAGAAATTCTCACTTACTTCAAAACAATCTGATGAATTTCCGGATAGTGCCATCTTTCCCGCTAAAGAGAAATCTGCTTTTACTTGCAATAGTATTTTTAAGTCATGGGTCTTACACCCAGGTTTCACTCGACAGTTTATTGCACCAGATCAGCTACCAAAAAGAAGATACTACAAAAGCCAAGCTCTATTACGATATCGCGAAAAGCTATTTTGGGAGAGACCGCTCGATGTTTAAGATCTATACCGACAGTATGTTCCGCCTGTCGCGCAAGCTGAAATATAGCAGCGGAATTGGCCTTTCATACGCGGCGTACAGTTTTTATTATTCCTATGAAAATGATTGGGAAAAGGTAAAAATCAATCTCCAAAAATCTGACAGCGTATATGAAAAACTGGGAAAGACTTCTCATATCATGCGGAATAAGGAACTCTATTCTGCTTACTACAAGTACGTTGGTGAATACAACAAGGCACTTCAGAACGACCTTGCACTTCTAAAATATTATGAACGCAACGGACCGAAAATATCCGAAGCAAAGTTCCTCGGGGCAGTTGCGCTGCTGTTAACACAACTGGAACGTTATAAAGAAGCCGAAGTCTATTACAAAAAATCGATTGATCTCCGAAAAGAAATGCACGATTATCTGGGCGAATCGAGAGCTCTACTGAATTACGGTGCTATGCTGGCTGAGCGCGGATTATTTGTCAGGGCCGAGCCGTACCTGGTTGAATCTATTCGTCTGCAAAAATTGATGAACGACGAATCCAATGCAGTTGTGTCAAAAGCCAACCTGGTGCATGTTTATGCTGAAACCGGAAGGTCTAAAAAAGCATTGGATCTGGCGAAAGAATGTATCAGTGCGTTTACGAAAGATAAGGATACCGCCAACCTGGTGAAGATGGGAATCTATGAATCTATTGCCTATACCAAATTGAAACAGTATAACAAAGCCATTCTTGCCCTGAATACAAAACACCACTTTGTAAAAAACCAAAAACATTATCGCCAGTTAGAAGCCGATTTTCTATGGCAATATTATAAAGTCTATAAGGCAATGGGGAAAACCGATATTGCTTTGGAGTACCTGGAAGAATCGAAGTCGCTGGAGGATTTAAGCCGTGATATCCGTATTCAGCATGGTGTTTCACGAGCGAAAGAGCATTATGAATCGGCAAAAAAACAACAGGAAAACCTGCAGCTTAGAAGAGACAATGAATTGAAAGACTTACAGATCAGCCAGCGCAATTATTTCGTTTTCGGTTCTGTTCTTCTAATTGTTCTCATGTCCATTATCGCTTTTACTACAATTCGATACAACCGGTTGAAAAATGAGAAGATAGCCGTTGAAATGGAACAGCGATTGCTTCAAACCCAAATGAATCCACATTTCATTTTCAACGTCCTGCATGCAATTCACACCTACATGCTGCGTAAAGACACCCAGGAATCAGGTAAATTGCTCACTTCCTTTGCACGACTGGTCCGCTCCATTCTCCAGCATTCATCCACAGACAATATTCCTTTATCGGAGGAATTGAACTGGCTAAAAGATTACATTCGCCTGCAGCAATTGCGCTTTACTGATTCTTTCGAATATTCCATCGAAATTGACGAAGCAATATCTCCTGACAATATGCTGCTTCCGCCAATGCTGATACAGCCCTTCATTGAAAATGCCATTGAGCATGGATTCTCCGGATTAGACAAACCGGGGAAGCTGACCATCAACTACAAAAAAACAGGAAAGGAGGTCGAGATCCGGATTACCGACAACGGAAAAGGATTTTCTGCGGAAAACCAGACATCTACAACAAAGGAACATGAATCAGCCGCCGTTCAGATTACCGAAAAAAGAATTATTCTTCTGAATAAAAGAAGAAAAGGCGCCTTCAAATTCCACATTGCTTCTGTCCCTGCTGAAGGAACTTCGGTTTATTTCTCCATTCCGTATAAAACGCTTTTTGACTAGTCCCCTACTTGACTTCAAAACACCTCGACTATCGTTGAGTCACTCAGCCTGGCGTGGGTTCTGTCCAATTTACCTTCAAACATGAATGATCCTTTGCCATTCAGTCTGAAATGGGTTTAATTCATTATTCAACCAGCGAATCCCGCATCAAACGGAGTGTTCTCATTCCATTTAAGAGTTTGGAAGTGCTTGCTACTATTATTACTGACCACTTTAAACGATAATTAGCGTCAAACCGAGTGTCCGCCTCGGGCGGATGTGTCGAGGTTGCGCTTATTTGAAAAACGCACGCACTTGCCAATTACTCCTTGTCGCACACCAAAACAGGCGTTTTACTCCCTTCTGTTGAGCTACTTTTGAACTCAAACATAAAATATATTATGAAACTATCAATTTTATCACTGGCCTTTATCGGGCTTTTCCTCGGATCATGTTCATCATCTTCTTCTTCTTCGGCAACTGCTGATTTGGGCAAAGAATTCACTTTTGATGAGCAAAAAATGACGGTTGATGTGAAAGCCAGCACCGTTTTAGTTAATGAAAAAGAGCAAACAACATTAGTTGCTCCTGAAGGAAAAATCTACCTGATTGTAGATGTAAAAGGACAAAACAGTTCTTATTTCGCTTCGTTGAAAGATGGTGAAACAGAACTTGAAGAAGTTGACTTCTTAATTGCAGGTCCATTCGTTAGAGATTTAGATCTTGCTACAACTCCTGACAAAAGTATGTTGTTTTTAGTAGACATCAAGAACGCTAATTACTCAGTATACATTAAGAGCTACGGAGACGAGTCAGTTTCAATTAAAGTTGGGGCTTTGAAAGACGAATCAACCGTGAAAGTAACCGAAAAAATGAAAGCTTTCGCGAACGAATTTGCTGCAGGCGGACGCATTTTGGAAGCTGCTGCGAAATATGTAAAAGAAGGAGTAAACGCTGCTGACATTACTTCAGAAAACGGTGCACCAATGATGGGAGATCCGATCACACAAGGTTTGACAATTTCAAATATCCTTGCAGACGGAACTGTTGTTTACGACATAGAAACAGGATTATTCGAAAAAGTAAACGTAACGTGGGAAGGTGATAACATCATCAAGATTACAGTGGAATAACAACCAACATGATCTAACAACCAATATCAGCTGTAACTCAAACAGAAGATCCGCTTGTCCCTTTGGGCAGGCGGATTTTTTGTGTGGGGTGGATTGGTCAACATTTGAAGTAAGGCAAGCAAGGCATTTCATCACAACGATAAATTTAAATCTTCACCTTTAACTCTGGCCGAAACGTCGGGGTTTTCTTTGTTTGTGTATTTTTGGGTTGAATAAACCCGGTAAAGCATTCCATGGAATTAAAAGATATACTTATTGACCAATCAAAGATAACAGCGCGCAAGCTCAATCCATTCAAAGTATTGGTTGAAAATGCAACCAAAAACAAAACAGACGAAGAGTTCAACACCTTGTTTACAACATTTTTTGGGCTGGATAATTTATATTTTGTCGCTCCACCAAGGGAAGACTGGAAAAAGTCCGGGCCATTTATCGGGAACATTAACGAACAACCCTGTATCTTTACATTCACAGATATTGCAATGGCATTCGATTTCTGTATGAATACAAAAGGATTTCAGTGGGAAAAAGATAAGGCTTTCATCATGCACCTTCCAATGGCTGAGTGCATTCCAATGTTCAAAGAACTGGCCAGAAAAGGAGTTTTCGGAATCCGCATCAATGAAGGATCTACCGGATTCTTTCTCCCAATGAGTCACCTGGAAGGAATTCTGGAACACATTTCACCGGCCAAAAAATAATTCTATGAAAAAGCAATTACTCATTCTTCACGGTGCTTTAGGTGCAAAATCCCAATTCAAAGAGTTAATCTCTGCGCTATCGGAAACATTCGAGGTTTATTCATTAGATTTTGATGGTCACGGCAGGAATGATGCTTACACCGGAAATTATTCGATTGATCATTTCGCAGAACAAACCAGCGCAACCTTACGCGCTTTAGGATGGGGAAAACCACTTGTTTTTGGCTATAGCATGGGCGGGTACGTGGCTTTGAAACTGGAGGCATTGCATCCGGGAACTTTTGAGAAGATTATTACACTGGGAACGAAATTCGACTGGAATCCTGAATCTGCAGCGCAGGAAGTACGCATGCTGGACACGGAAAAAATGCAGGAAAAAATTGCCTCTTTTGTTGTTTATCTGAAATCATTACACGGCGACGATCATTGGAAAAGTGTTGTAGAGCGAACTGCTGAAATGATGCTGAAAATGGGAAGCAATCCCCCGGTGAACGAAGAAATTTTGAAAAAAATCACCATTCCTGTTGTATGTTTTCGCGGCGGAAACGACCAGATGGTAAACGAAGCAGAAACATTATGGGCAGTAAATGCTTTACAAAACGGTGTTTATGCTGAGGTTTCCGAATGGAAACATCCGATTGACAGGATCCCGGTTAACGAATTGGTGAAAAAACTAAAATCAATATAAATTTTCATTTTCGAGCCGCCTGTTCCTTTTTGGGATAGGGTAATGTCATAAGAGTAAACGGGCACCTAATCATGCGCCCGTTCATATTTCTAGCTGTTTACAATAACTACTTCTCAAAATGATCCACCACCTCATCCAATGCGCCAACACCAAAATTATCATTCGACCATTTTACCTTTTTAGATTTGGTAACCAGCACAAATGTTGGAAACGACATTTCAGCCATTCCCGCTAATTTACGTTCATCATGCGAAGCTGTAACTTTGATTTTGTTTCCGGCAATAGCCTTATAGCTTGCAACAGCCTCTTCCACCATTGAATCGTTTGCACATACACGGTACTCTATTTCTACATTCGGATGTCGTTCTTTCATTGCAAGCATTCTCCCAACAGATTCACGGCAAAACGGACAATCGGGAATGGAGATCACAATCAGTTTATCAGCTTGCAAACTATCCAGTTCGGAGGCTTGTGTAACCTGAACCGAGCGGTTAGAAAAATCGCCTTCATAGATCGGATAAACCATAAAATAAGCGAAAAACGGAAGCAAAATAAGCACAAGAAGCGTAACAAGCTTCCATACTCTTTTCTTCACTCGTCTCTTAAGAATGAACCAAATAACCAGTCCAATAAACGGAAAGAACAAATACGCAAGAAGCTTACTTAACCAGTAAGACATTCCTGCATTCAGAAAAAACAATTCTATAGAACTCATGGATCTTATTTAAGATAGAAGTACTGAATTTAGCAACAAAAAAGGGGATCCACAAACGTGAACCCCCAATCCGATTGTCTTTAAACTATCAGATAGAACAAGACGCATCAGTGTAACCTAATGTTTTCAGTTGAGATTCCTGAGTATCACAAGTAGACTCTGCATCTTTTTTCTTAGTTTTTCCGTACTTGAATGATTTGTAGCTTTCCGGAAGGTCGGTTGCCGTGCATGAGCACGTGTAATCTTTTTTACATGAAATCAATGTAAAAGACAGCACTGCTGCTGCTAAAAGGATTTTTTTCATTTTAGATGATTTAAGTGTTGTTAATTAATTGAAGCAAATATATTAACTGACTAAATACAAACGACAATATGGCCCTGTGAAAAAAAGGGAAATGCGTTAATATATTAACGATTCGGATGCGCTTCAGAATTTGTTTGTGTCAATAGTAGACAGCAATATCACTTGCTAAGGGCGGCGGGGAATGTAATTGCCTGGCTTTTGCACGCTTCAAAAGTTCGCACGTAGTGAGTCCAATTTTCAACGAACTCAATGAAGTTTTCCTGCAAACAGGACGCGTTTTCACCTTTAGCATAAAAATCCGTGAATTTTCCCTCGTGATAAACCCGAACTGAATAATAACTGTCTTCCTTTTTACCCGCGATATGCGGTTTGTTCAATCCATACGTTTGAAGTGATGTTTCAAGCAAAAGCATCCCGGTTGGATCAAATTTTCCGGTATACCAGCCGGCAGGAGCTTCATCCAAAATACGCATCAGGCTGTCTTGTGCAGTTTCTTTTAATTGAACGGGTTCATCAGACATTTCCCTATCCACAACTACCGGTGGAACAAATTGTAATCCTTCACCCTGATGCTGAACCGGAATCTTCGCGTCTTTAAAACGATAACCAAAATAATATTTTCCTGAACCGGGAACCCATCGCAGATCGTTGTATTGTGTGCGTATGATATCTTTATCATCAAACTGGTCAGTCCAGCTCAGTGAAACATCAACCGAGTCAATTTTCACCGCTTCGAAATAGGCCGATTTCGGAACAAACTTCATTGTATCCGCATCGAGTCCGTACTTGGTTTTATAGTTAGACATTACCACACCGCGTTTCTTCTTATCAGTTCCGGCAGCTTTCAGATCTTTCAAATAGCTTTTGTAAAGCGTTGGCCGTGGCTCTGCATACAGCTCCCGTTCTACATCAATAAGCGAAATTGCTTCCGAATTCAACGGATACAATACAAACTCATCATTGGTCAATTTACAAATCTTAAAAAGGCAGTCTTCCGCTTCTTCCTCCTCATCACTATAGTAATAGTCTGTTTGGACGGCTGACAAATGAAGCGTTTCACCATCTACATAAAAAGCAAAAACCCGATAATCATCGAACATTGCCGCCTCTCTTTGGTTAAATGAACACGATTGTTCCTTTGCATTCACCCAAACATTGTGGATCATGAAAAGCGTATCGTATTCATCCTGCGCCATTGATTCGGAGCAAAAAAATACGGCAGCAAAAAGAGTAAGGAAGGTTTTCATCGGTTGGGGATATGTTATTGAATGACTTTTCTGGCTTCTTCCAGGCAAGATATGGCTTTTTCCATCATTTGTTTAGATCCAACGAAAAACCCGCAGCGCTGGTGCAATTCTGTAGGAACAATTTCCAAAATACTTTCAGTTCCGTCTGTTGCCAAACCGCCTGCCTGTTCGGCAATAAACGCCAGCGGATTGCATTCATACAACAAACGCAATTTCCCTTTCGGGCTTTGGTTTGTGCGTGGATAAATATAAATTCCGCCTTTGATCAAACTTCTGTGAAAATCTGCAACCAAAGAACCAATGTAACGTCCGGAATACGGTTTTCCATCGGCTTGTACCTGCTGGCAGAATTGAACATAGTCTTTCACCCCTTGTTCACATTCGTGAATGTTTCCTTCGTTCATGGCGTAAATACGGCCGGTTTCAGGCATCCGCATCATTGGGTGTGACAAACAAAACTCGCCGATGGAAGGATCTAAAGTAAATCCGTTTACACCATGGCCGGTTGTATAAACCAACATCGTTGATGAACCGTACAAAACATATCCTGCAGCTATCTGCTCGGTTCCTTTTTGAAGCATATCATCTATAGTAGCCAATGTTCCTTTCGCAGAAACACGCTTATAAATTGAGAAAATAGTTCCGATTGAAACGTTCACATCAATATTGGAAGAACCGTCGAGCGGATCAAATAAGACGATGTATTTTCCATTTTTTGCGTTTTCGCTTTCGAATGCAACAAAATCGTCGTTTTCTTCAGACGCGATACCACAAATTTCGCCTCCATTCTCAAAAACCTTGATAAATTGATTGTCTGCAACCACATCCAGTTTTTGCTGTTCTTCACCCTGAATATTCACTTCACCATGTGCGCCAAGAATGTGATCTACCAATCCGGCTCTGCGCACATCGCGCGAAACTATTTTAGATGCTACTGCAATATCATTCAAAATACGCGACAGTTCTCCGGAAGCTCCCGGTGATTCAGCCTGGCGATCCATAATAAATTCGTTCAATGTGGTAATGTGTGACATATTCAAAAACGTTTTTCGCAAAGATAGTAAAGACTAGGCGACGATAGACCTGAGACTGAAGACTTTTTGAGTTAGGAAAAAGATTGTCTTTGAAACAATTGTCTCTGGTCTTGGGTCTATAGTCTTTTGTTTCAAAAAATCTACTTCTTAGATAACCTCTTCAGCAATTCATTATGTTCTTCCATGAGCTGATAGTACTTGTCTTTCCAATACTGTACGTTTTCCTTGTCATAATCAATGGCAACATCACTCACAATCGATTTATTCGTTACGATCTGCGGTATGTCTGCTGAGAAATCATAATGCAGAATTTTTCCGAACTCCAGGATAAGATCAAGTGACAAATCAGAAGTTTCAAACGCATTGTAAATCCACCGGCGGCTTCTGTTCATTTTGGCCGCAATTCTGGTCAATGGAATTCCACTATTCCTGACTACTCTTTCCACAATCTCTCCTCGATGTATCATTCAACAAATTTCTGCACTGAAACGAGCAAATCAATTCACACTAATTGCGCATTTATGTAAATATTGTATATTTGTTTTGCTTCGTTACCAAAAAACCTCTTATGAAAAAAGCCCCCTCTACTTACATTATTCCGGTCGCATTCATTTTTTTAATCGCCTTTTCAACTATCAATCGTATCCTTGAAGGGAATAAAAACAGTGCACACAAAAAACATTCAGCAAACCACATTCCTGCTGAACAGGTAATAGAAATCAAGAAACATGAGGAGCCTTTTCCTTTTGATGAAATCAGGAAGAGCTCTTTACACAGAAAACGCTGGACTTATTTGTACGCACTTCCCGTTACATTAAAACCAATCAAAAATTCATTCTTTCGGAAATGGCTGGCAAATTCTCCACTTACAGGAAAAGAAAAAAAATTAATCTTTCTGCCCCAGAAGGCCAACTACTATTTTTACGATTTTGCCGAAACAACCAATTTATTCCTCTTCTCAATTATCGTAAGAAACTCCGGTTTTTCAGAGGATGAACTGATCCATTTCACTTGCGATAAAGCAACCGGAAAAATTAAACATGCCGAATGGATAGCCTCAAACGCCAGTGAAGGAGGCTACTCCTGTCAGAGCAAACTGGAATATTCAGCGAGCAGATTAAAACTCACTGTAACTTCAGAGATTTATCAACCAATTGACGATCGTATAGAAGGCCGTACTCAGGTAATTCAATACCGCTTCGAATCTAACAAAACAATTGTAAGAGAACTCAGTTGGCGTTAAAATTGTATGGTTGAAGAAACAACACTTAGATCCAGACGACCTATTATCTTAATATCTACCTTTGGCGGATGTTTCAAAAATTCAAATACCATATTCTCATGCATGTCATTATTTTCATGTGGGGATTTACGGGTATTCTTGGAAAACTGATTCATCTGCCTACCTTACCATTAGTTTGGTTCCGGATCCTCATTGCAGGATTGGCCATGTTAATCGGGCTTTCACTGCTGAAGATGCCTATGCGGATCCGCGATAGAAAATCACTGTTAAAAGTTCTGGGAATTGGCGTTATTGTTGCCCTTCACTGGCTTACATTTTACGAGTCCATTAAACTTTCCACCGCGTCTCTGGGTATTTTATGTTTATCGACCGCAACGCTGCATGTTACCTGGATAGAACCCCTGATTTTCAAAAAGAAGTTCTCACGGGTAGAATTTCTATTCGGTTTCCTGGTTATTGGCGGAATCTATTTTGTGTCCTCTGATTTTGATCCGAAAGAATATAAGGCTCTTGGATTGGGATTATTTTCCGCTTTGTGTGCAGCATTATTTTCTGTTTTCAATGCAAAAATGGTTGAGAAAGTTTCAGCCCCGGCTATTACATTACATGAAATGACCATGGGGTTTATTGTACTGACGATTGTAATTGGTTTTCAGGGAAATCTCAATGCATCGTTGTTTAAAATGACACTGAGCGATTTACTCTGGCTGCTGTTCCTCGGTATCTGCTGTACAGCTTTCGCTTTCATCGCCACCATAGAAGTAATGAAAAAACTCGGGGCATTCACCGTAAGCCTGAGTATCAATCTGGAGCCGGTTTACACAATTCTCCTTGCCATTCCAATCCTGCATGAAGAAAAACTCCTGAACGGAAATTTCTACGCCGGTTCAGCCATGATTATCGCCGTTGTTATTGCAAACGCT
This sequence comes from uncultured Flavobacteriales bacterium, assembly GCA_946479985.1. The sequence goes on along the minus strand of CAMLIF010000060.1, from coordinate 5,584 downwards.
GTATATAAAAGCTGGGAAAGGAAAAGACTCAGGACCGAAGATGGATTTGAATCTCCACTCCGTCACAGGCGAAAGGGGGAATAAGGGGTGCCCGGAACTTACCCCAGCTTAACTGCATAACCCCAACTGGTGCGAACATCACACTCTATTTCGTCTTAATATACATTCTCCAGCTTTTAGCCTGGTGATCATTCATAACACGCGGAAATTTCTGCTGGGAGCCGAACTTACCTTTTTCCTTCATGAACTTGTAAAACAGCTTTACCGGAACACCGTGGGCACGTGGCTGTTTCAATGTGTCATATTTTCTGCATGAGTTGTAATCATCATTCAGTTCACACAAAAATTTATCTACTGTTTCAACAACACGTTCCTTATCCGATTCATTTTCAAGTCCAAAATACCAATAATGGCGCAGTTCTTTCTTATCGGCATATAAACAAAACTCCGGAATCGTTATTCCCAGCTCTTTGGTAGTTCTTTGAATAGCCTGGTTCATATTGTCAAGGGAAAGATGTTCACCAGTTAAACTCACATATTGTTTGATTCGGCCACTAATAATTATTTCAGTTTGTTCCAAATCTGTGAATCTCACTAAATCACCGATTAAATACCGCCATAAACCGGCATTTGTTGAGATAACAAGCGCATAGTCAACTCCAGTTTCCACCTCCTTTAGAGTAAGGGCTTTTGCTTCCGGTTTTATGTTTCCGGACGAATCAAAATTAGTTGAATTGAAAGGCACGAATTCAAAGAAAATTCCGGATTTTGCAAGCAGCTGCATTCCTGCCTTATCCGGTTTGGTTTGAAACGCTATGTAACCTTCAGAAGCCAGATAAGTATTGAGCAATGCTACTTTCTTTCCGCAAACTTTCTCAAAACGATCCAGGTATGGCTCAATATAAACCCCTCCGAAAACATATAACTCCAGGTTCGGCCAGATATCGTGAATGGTAGTTACCTTATATTTTTTGACGATTTTTTCCATGAGCATTATACACCAGGTCGGACTACCTGCAATAGTGCTAATATCCCATTCAGGAGCTTTTTCGACCATGCGTTCCAGTTTCTTGCTCCAATCTTTAATGGCCGCGGTTGTTGCATCAGGTTTTGTAAGTGGCTGCAGGACCATGGAGGTATGTTTCTTCAATATTCCTGAGAGATCTCCTTCTATCCTGTTTCCGTATTTTTCCAATTTACTGGAGCCTCCAACAACCAAAAACGATTTCTGATAAAATGCATCAGATAAATCGAAAAGGGACGTCGCTGCAAATTGCTTGATCGTATTCATTTGAAATGAACGGATCATTTGTCTGGTTACAGGAATGCGTTTACTTGGCGAGCCAGTAGTTCCGGAAGATAGAGCGAAATATTTTACCTTTCCGGGCCACAAAATATTTGATTCGCCATCAATGGAATGATGTAGCCAGCGTTTATAAATAGAATCGTAATCCGTTATTGGAACTACTCGCTGATACTCTTTGATAAATTCTTCATTGTGCAAGATGCTGTCAAAATCATAATGAACTCCAAATTCTGTATGCTGTGCAAATTTTAAGAGCTTTGAAAGCGTTTTTACCTGATCATTGAAAGTCGGAACTTTATTCGATCTTCTTTTTGAACCCAGCTCTGTAGTTTTCTTTACTATTCTTCCAAGTACTGCCATAACTGTTGTTTACGAAACAAAGGTGATAAAAAAACCGGCACTTATTGGTTTATTAACGTTGATTTTTTAATATTGAAACAACAAAAAGTGTATTGGTCACAATATCAATACGTAACTTTGCACGAAACTATTAAAAACCCGCAAAACTCCTTTTATGGAAAAAAAGACCATCATTGTTCCTCACGACTTCACGTCGGTGGCGGAGAATGCACTGAAACATGCAATTTGCGTTGCTAAAACTACCAATGCAGAAATACATTTATTGCATATTGTTGGTAAAGAAAAAGGCATCAAAGAAGCACAAGACAAACTAGCAGAAATCTGTTCCGCTCACGGCAATGAAGCAACGCTGGTTCCTGTAGTTCGTGTAGGGAATATTTTCGACGACATCGGTGACCTTGCATCTGAATTACGTGCTGAGCTTATTATTATGGGTACGCACGGTCAACACGGCTGGCAGCATATTACCGGAAGTCATGCGTTGAAAGTTATTACGCATTCTACAGTCCCTTTTATTGTTGTTCAGGAACGTGAAATCAAAGGAAATGGGTATGACGATATCGTTGTTCCTTTAGATTTGAACAAAGAGACAAAACAAAAACTGGCTTATGTTGCCAATATTGCAACTTACTTCAAATCACGGGTACATATCATTACTCCTGATGAAACAGATGAATTTCTGCGTCACCAGGTAAAAGCAAATATTCAGTTTGCTATCAAATTTTTCCACGAACGCGGTATTGAGGTAACGACGAAAGTTGCCCCAAACAGCGGTTTCGATAAGGAAATTGTAAAACACGCAGTGGCTATTGAGGCTGATTTAATTGCAATCATGAATTTGAACCGAAATAACATGTTAGGCGTTATAACGGCAAATCACGAGCAATACATTCTAACAAACGATGCTCAGATTCCGGCATTGATCGTAAATCCGGTTGAAGGAAAATATGGCAGTGTTTTGTTTAGCTAAGAATAAATAACTTAAATATTAAAATCCCTGGCACTTCGGCTCCGCTCAGTGACCAGGGATTTTTGTTTTAGAAATCCATAGATTAGAACCCAAAAGCATCGCCCATCAATTGCGGGTTCAGATTTAAGCTTAGACAAACACGGTGGCGCATAATTCCGTCAATAGTACCCGGTGATAATTTAAAATTGTAGCCATAAGTAAGATTCGCGAATCCGAGAAAACTGATTCCTGCTTCCGGCAAAAACCACCATTGCCTATTTGTGTCAGTTATGTAGCAGAGAGTTGTAACTCTCAAACAGATTACCATTTCTGAAAGCTCCACCCTATTTTCGGTGCCGAGACATTTTCAGGCCCTTTTCGAAAATTTGTTTTGGACCCCAATCTGACCCATGCCAAATGCATTGCCGCTCATGGAATTTTTTAACACCTGTCATACAACTAACTTTCACTATTTTAGCATTTTATTCTTATCTTGACATTCAAAATTCGAGTTTTACGTATGCATTTCGGTTCGCGGATCACAGCTCATGTTTTGGTCGTTTTTCTATTATTCACTTCATTTGATTCTTCTGCGCAAACTTCTGCAAGCAGAAGACAATATGCCCGGGCGCTGAAATTTCGAAAGATCAATACAGATTCGGCACTGATCTACATTGATTCGGCATATCTTGAAGCATATTCATCGAAAAACAACAAATGGAAAGCAGAAATTATACTGGCAAAAGCAAAAATCTATTTGCAAAGAGGCGAGTTAGACCTGGCGATTCAAAATGGGCTCGAAGCACACAAATACTATTTCAAGTTAGATAATGAAGAAGGTGTGACGAGAGCTAATTTATTGCTGAGTCAGGCATACAGCATCACCAAAGAAAGGGTTAAATCAGAGAAATGTCTGAAACAGGTAGAAAAGTACGCCGCGTCCCGAAACGATAAAATACTTCAGATCGAAGTAATCAACGGGAAAGGAAACAACTGTTTTCAGGCAGGTGAGAATTCTGAAGCAATGAATTATTATCGTGAAGCAGAAGCCAGAATAAAATCTGAAAACAATCCGTATTTAGCAGCAAAGATCCAAAACAATATTGCCAATATTCTAGTCAACACGGGTAAACCAGAAGAAGCACTTCCACTATACAGGCAATCCCTCGCCCAATATAAAAAACTCAATTATCCGTTAGATGAACTTCTGGTGCTATACAATATCGGCAGACAATACCGGTCGGCAAACCAACTCGATTCAGCCCTGTACTATGGTAAGTTGTGTTTAGATCTTGGCTTAAAAGTCCACAGCCTGGAAGACATTGCTTACGCGTATTCCGGACTGGAAGTAACATATACTTTAAAGGGAGATTACAAAACAGCTCTTAAATACAACGAGTTATTTCATACATACAAGGATAGTTTGGCTGCCAATGCAAACAATGCGTTGGTTACACGCCTGGAGACCGACTACGAATTGAGATTGAATGGCAGGATCATTGAGCATCAAAAACAGAAATTAAAACGAAATAAGCGAAAAACTACTGTTGTTGTACTCGCCCTTTCGTTTGCCAGCCTGTTAATTCTGCTTGGGACCTTTTTCTTTATTAAATCCCGAAAACTCAACAAAGCATTACAAAAATCCAATTCGGAAATACTGGAGCAAAACAAAACAATTGACAAGGCACTTCAGGAAAAGGACATTTTGCTCAAAGAGGTTCATCATCGGGTGAAGAACAGCTTACAAATTATCTCCAGTTTATTGAATTTACAAGAATCACAACTAACGGATGAAACGGCTATTGAAGCATTAAGAAACAGTAAAACCCGAATTCAAACCATTGGGTTAATGCATCAAAGTTTATATCAGCGTGATGCCGACTTAGGAAAGGTAAACTCTTCCAGGTACCTGAGAGGCATTCTTGATCTTCAGCTCAATGCGCTTGGAAGCGACTCCCGGAAACTTGAAACAAAAACCGATTTTGTAGAACAGGAATTGAGTATTGACCAGGCAGTACCGCTTGGACTGATAGCATCAGAAATAATCAGTAATGCATTAAAACACGCCTACGATGAAACCTCTCATCCGTTGCTGACATTCGTTACCCGCGTCAGTGATAACAGATTCGAATTACATATTTCTGATAACGGAAAAGGATTTGAAAGTGAAGATTTCAGGAACCATTCCTCCTTGGGCTTAGAAATCGTTGAGGCACTGAACAATCAGCTTCACGGTGAAATGAAATTCACTTCTAATTCTGACGGAACTTCTTTCTCTTTCGCCTTTTCACTGGAGGAATGAGACTTGGTTAATCTATAACCAAATACTGCTCCCACTTCAGTCGTGGTTCATTTTTGAATTCCAGCAAAACGTGGTATTCGCCAATGTACTTCGGAAGTGTTTTTTTTAGCGTGATTTTTCCTTCCTTCAATCCTATCAATTGTTCAACTACCAATTCGTTTTTCTTGTCCCAAATTTTCACCGTCATCTGCAAATCTTTCGGAACATCCAATATCAACTCAAAACGACCTTTTTTTCCTTTTTCACATCTCGCCTGAAGCGGATTGGCGTTGTAAGGATTCACTTTCTGGTAATCAGAAGTATGCTGCAGGTAAACGCGGTAAAAGCCACTTTGAGCCCTGCTCCATTCTCCTTCGCTGTAATATAGGGTTGAAGGTTTGTCAGCTACAATTCCTCCGATCATTAATCCCAATTCTATTTCTTCAGCATCAGACCCCAGCCAATTGTAGAAACCATTTTGCCAATTCGGATCATCGTTCGGAACGAATGCAGCACCGGCTCCCATCAACAACGGGAGTTTTGTAGGAAGCAGGTATTCCAGCACTTTCCCGTCAGGGCTAAACAATAAACGCGAAATGGTCGGAACAAAAGGAACATCATTGTTTTGCGCTATAACTCCCAATGAATCGTAAAAATTGGAAATTCCACCAAGTAAATAAACTGATGT
>CAMLIF010000059.1 GCA_946479985.1 uncultured Flavobacteriales bacterium | reverse complement strand
GCATACGATATCACAGGAAGTGACTGGAGTTCTGACGTGTGCTCTTCCGATCTGTTGGAGGAATCAACCGTGATATCTTCACAATGGGAGCTCGTCCGGTTGCACAATTAAACTCACTTCGTTTTGGCGATATTGAAGAAGCGCGTACCAAATGGTTAGTGAAAGGTGTTGTAAAAGGAATTGGTGATTACGGAAACGCATTCGGTATTCCGATTGTTGGCGGAGAAGTTTTCTTCGACAAATCATACAACCAAAACCCATTGGTAAATGCATTCTCTGCAGGAATCATTGATACTAAAAAAGTTATTTCAGCGAAAGCAAAAGGACCAGGGAATCCGGTTTACATTGTAGGTTCATCTACAGGAAAAGACGGAATTGCAGGTGCTGCCTTCGCTTCAAAAGATATTACAGAAGAAAGCGCGCAGGATTTACCATCTGTACAGGTTGGTGACCCGTTCATGGAAAAATTATTATTGGAAGCAACCATGGAATTATCCAATACCGACGCAATTGTTGGTATGCAGGATATGGGTGCTGCCGGAATTACTTGTTCTACTTGTGAAATGAGCGCAGGTGGTGGCGTTGGAATGGAAATCAACTTAGACAAAGTTCCTACACGCCAGGAAAACATGCTTCCTTATGAGATTCTTCTTTCCGAATCACAGGAACGCATGTTGGTTGTGATCAAAAAAGGACAGGAAGAAGTTGTAAAACGCATTTTCGACAAGTGGGATTTACACGCTGAAGAAATTGGAACGGTTACAGATACAGGTCGTGTTCGTTACTACATGAACGGAGAATTAGTTGGAGATGTTCCTGCTGAATCATTGGTTCTTGGAGGCGGGGCACCGGTTTACCAACGCGAATATTCTGAACCTGCTTATTACCAGGAATACAAAAAATTCACTATTGATTCTGTGCCGCAGCCGGAAAACCTGAAAGAAGTTGGTTTCTTCTTATTGGCTCAGCCAAACATCGCTTCCAAACGTTGGGTTTATGAGCAATACGATTCAATGGTAGGAACGAAAACAATGACTACAAACCGCCCGACTGATGCAGGAATTGTGAATTTAAAAGGCACTGAAAAGGCTTTAGCCATGACAGTTGACTGTAACTCACGTTATGTGAATGCAGATCCGGAAATCGGAACTTGTATCGCAGTATCGGAAGCAGCACGAAACATTGTTGTTTCAGGAGGAATCCCGAGTGCAATTACCAATTGTCTGAACTTCGGAAATCCTTACAATCCTGAATCTTACTGGCAGTTTGTTGGAGCTATTAAAGGAATGTCGAGAGCTTGTCTGAAATTCCAGACTCCTGTAACAGGCGGAAATGTTTCCTTCTACAACCAGAGTAATATTGCCGGGAAAGAAATTCCTGTATTCCCTACTCCAACAATCGGTATGATTGGTCTTGTAGAAGACAAATCAAAAATCATGACACTTGACTTCAAACAAAAAGGAGATTTGATCTTCATTCTGGGAGATTCTGTAAACGACATTGCATCTTCAGAATATTTAGCGAAATACCATAAAATTGAAGCTTCTCCGGCTCCTCATTTCGATTTGGAGAAGGAGTTTGTTCTCCAGGAAGCTGTAAAAGGATTGATTTCAATGGAATTAATCAATGCTGCTCACGACTGTGCCGACGGAGGATTATTTGTTTCGCTTGTAGAAATGTCTATGCCGCGTGGCTTAGGATTTGACATTGTAACTGATTCTGAAGTTCGCGAAGATGCTTTCTTGTTTGGTGAAGCTCAAAGCCGTGTAGTTATTACAGTTGCCGAGGAAACAGAGGAGGAATTCATCGAATTCATGATGGGAAGCGGTGTAAGCTATACCTTACTTGGTCACGTTACCAAAGGAAAAATGATGGTTGACGATGAGCATTTCGGATTTATCTCTGAAGCAAAAGAGATTTTTGACAATGCACTTGGAAAATTAATTGAAGGATAAAAACAATCTGCCCTCCCCCTTAATCCCCCTCCAAAGGGGAGACAGATTTAACTTCCTCCCTTGAGGGAGGATTGAGGAGGGTGGTTGAGTCTCACATTATGGAGTTAATCCTCAAATATTTCCCAAATCTCACAGAAGATCAGCGTTCACAATTTGAGCAGCTGCAGGAATTGTACGTTCATTGGAATGCGCAGATCAATGTGATTTCACGAAAAGACACGGAAGACTTTTACGAACGCCATGTACTTCATTCATTGGGGATTGCCAAGATCATGGAATTTGCTGATGGATCTTCGGTTTTAGACATAGGAACAGGTGGTGGTTTTCCCGGAATTCCGCTGGCTATTTTATTTCCGAATGTTCAGTTTCACCTCGTAGATTCTATCGGGAAGAAAATCAAAGTAGTTACAGAAGTTGCTGCGGCCTTAGGCTTAACGAATGTTCGTGCAACACATGCACGTGCTGAAGAGATCAAAGAACAATTCGATTTTATTGTCAGCAGAGCCGTAACTGCCATGCCGCAATTTATGCCCTGGACAAAAGGGAAATTCCTGAAACAATCCATCAATCCGTTGAATAACGGTATTCTTTATTTGAAAGGCGGTGATCTGACGGAAGAACTCGCACCGTTAAAACATCCTTACATCATTCACCCGTTAAACGAAATTTTTGAAGAGGAATTCTTTGAAACAAAGGCAGTTGTTTACGTAAAAGTGAACACCTGAGATCGAAATCAAACTTCACCAAATTCTTTATTTGTTGAAAGATTTCCCTTCCCAAAGTAGTTAAAACTCACAGAGTCTTTCTATTTTAGTCACGATTTACTTGAAAAGAAGATGATTGTTCCGGGAAAAAATGTGGATGAAATTATTGCGAACTGTCCGGAGGACAGGCAAGAAGCATTGAACAGACTTCGTAAAACAATCGTTGAAAATCTTCCGGAAGGCTTTTCAGAAGGGATTTCTTATAATATGATCGGCTACGGAGTTCCGCACAGTATTTATCCGAACGGATATCATTGTGACCCGAAGCAGCCACTCCCTTTTATGAGTTTCGCATCGCAAAAGAATTTTATTGCTCTTTATCACATGGGCCTGTATTCCGATCCTCAACTATTGAAATGGTTTACAGACGAATACGCCAAAAGGGTAAAAGGCAAGCTGGATATGGGAAAATCCTGTATCCGGTTTAAGAAAGCAGAAAACATTCCTTTTGATCTGATTGGAGAACTTGCTGCTAAAATGACTGTTGAAGAGTGGATTGAGCGCTACGAAACAGCACTGAAACGTTAAACAATAACTAAACATAAATAAATCTACTATGAGTGAATTATTAGACACAGATGTACAAGTGGTTGATGGAGCCAAAACAATCTCGAACTTCTCGTACCCTTTGAAATTTTCGTTTAAGATCGGAACACTGGCAAATGATTTCGTGATTAAAGATTCTGCCGGATCAACACAAGCCTACGTGCGTCAGAAAATGTTCAAATTCATTGATGAAATCCAGGTATTCAACAACGAGAAAAAATCTCAGGTTCTTTACACCATTAAAGCGAACAAATGGATCGATTTTTCTGCATCATACATCTTCTCTGATGCGAACGGAAACAAATTGGGTCGTGTAGCTCGTAAAGGAATGGCCTCAATCTGGAAAGCGCGTTACGAAATCTACGACAAGAACGATGAATATCAATTCACGATCCAGGAAGATAACGGCTGGACAAAAGTGTTTGACGCAATGCTGAGTGAAATTCCATTGGTAGGAATGTTCTCAGGATACATGTTCAATCCGAAATACACCATGAAAAAAGAAGACGGAACTGAAGTTTTCAAACTGAAAAAAGATGCTTCTATGCTTGGTCGCCATTTCTCTGTCTCAAAAGTCGGTGAAACAACTCCGGAAGAGGAAGAAAACGCAGCTCTTTCATGGATGATGATGATCCTGATGGAAAGAAGAAGAGGTTAATAATTATAGCAATAAAAAAGTAGAGGGCGAATAATAATTCGCCCTCTACTTTTTTAATCAATAATCTAAGGTTTATCTTCGAGCTTTCCGTAAAACTGGTCCTGAATGCGTAAGAGATCTTCTTTGTATTGAACGGCGTTCACCAAATAGATAAAAGGAATTTCCCATGCTTTTTGCCAAACAAGTGCATTAAACAAACAGTCGGGATGCTGTTTTCTGCCACCGCCACCGCACGACAATTCTACACACACTCCAATTGAGCCTGATTTTGAACGCACATAATTTTCTAATCCGCTGCCAAAATCAGAGGGTTTTGTGCCAATCTTCCCTAATTCGAAACCGGAAGCTTTTCGCGCATCAGCCGACATTTTGGTGTCTATATCTTCAAACATGGGGTGCGTAATGGCATCTGCCCAATACAAAATGTTTCCTTTGGTATGAAAAGAAATTGTACAGATCGGCCGGTTTGTTTGAATGAAATTCTGCAGCACCTGAGTTTCTATTGGTTCAGCCGCAAAGCGGCCTTTAAAACCTTCCGAAGCCCGTTTAGCATGAAAATTCCCGCCTTTCTTTACAGCCCAATGATTGTCATCGAATGAACTGTTCAAATCGATACCTTTTCCATTGGCTTTCCATTCCAGGATTGTTTCATCGATATAAATCGAATCAAACCACATCCTGGCCTGGGATTCGATTACTCCGAGATCATTCTGCGCAATCTTCAGCCCATCCGGATTGGCTACCGGCAAAAAGAAAATATCTACCACATCGAGCATCGAAGTCAATCCGGGATATAAATCACTTTTCCCGACAAGAGAAAGCAGCATCACATTAGCCACTTTCATGGTCATTTTAGAACTGAAATCTTCGCGTGCGTGAATATTTCCTACCATAAAAACCATTGGTTTAGGCTGATCGTTCTTGGCAAGTGTAAAACCCCGCAGCGGAAGTCCGAACTCTGAATTACCAATTGTTTTAGCTTTAACAAATTCAGGCCAGGTAGCTTCAAAATAAGAAATGTCGTTCTGGATCATTTCAAAGGTATACATGCTGGTGTCTTCCACAACGTAGAATTGCAGATCCAGAGAATCGCGCACCAGAATATCCTGAACCAGTATTCTGGCAACCAAAGTGGAATCAGGCTTCTGCAGAGTATCAACCACAGGAAGAACCTGCCCGAAAGCGGAGATTCTCAATACAGTAAATGCAACAAGCAGAAATAAGGCGTGTTTCATGTGGGTTTTTTACCAATAAGCGGATTAGCGCGCTAAGTTACAAAGCAAAAATGATTTAGCATAAGCTCAGGATTCAAAAAAGAACTCCAATTCATACAATTGATTTGTTATATTTAAAATATGGAAGCAACTAATCAATATTCTCTGATCAAGCCCTATTATGGTGTATTAGTAGCGCTCACTGCATGGTTTTCCGTTATCCTTCAATGGGTTTTATCAACCGGATCTCTCGGAAATTTCCTGAGTTTCTTTACCATTCAATGTAACCTGCTCATTGCGATCGGACTAACTTGTTCGGTATTTCTGCCACGTACTAAAGCCGGTCTATTCTTCTCAGGCACTTCCGTACAAACGGCAACCGTACTGTATATTTTCATCGTCGCATTGGTTTACAATACAGTTCTCCGTGGATTAATTGCTCTTGAAGGCTGGGGTTATACCGTAGATAACATGCTGCACGTTTTGGTTCCGATTCTCTACATTGCTTATTGGGCATTTTTCACACCTAAAAACCGTTTGCACTGGAAAGACGGGCTCATGTGGGTTATTTTCCCGACTGTTTACCTGATCTATTCTATGATTCGCGGCGCAATAGTTCATTGGTATCCCTATCCATTTCTGGATGCTGACAAATACGGCTATAGCACAGTTTCCGTAAATGTAATTGTGATGATCGCTGTTTTTTTCGGAGCTGGTATTTTTCTTATTTGGATTAACCGAATGATTACGAAAAAACAACTTTCATAAATCAATTACCAAAATGATTTCAGTTATTAGCGTTGATCACGAATTAACCTTTGATCAGGTCAAGAAAAGTCTTCTGGAACTTTTTCCCGATTTTGTCATTTTTGCCAGTGATCCGGAAATAATTTATCCAAAGGAAATTAACTGGAAACGCTTGGACCACGTATGGCTTCAATTAGATTTTGATGAAGCTAAAAAAGATTTTCCTTATTACATAACAGTCGAATCAGGCGGCGATAATGAGGATGAACGACGAGGTTTACACATAGCGAGAAAAATCTCGAAAGATTATAACACCAGGACCTTAACCGGATACGATCACCCCGATTATGACGACAAACAATACTCCTGTGCGCTGTTTGATAATAGTAAAACTTACCTCGTGGATACTTATTTTGATTACCCAATGGATGACAAGCGGCCAGCCCGGGGAATTGAAATTCTCATGGAAATAGAGATCCCGTATTACCGATTCGATTCTACAGGCGATTTTATTGAGATCGTAACAAAAGAGGCCTTTTAAGTTTATAAGCAATTATGAAAAACAACCTTACTCGAAGAATCACAGCTACTTTTGTTTTATGCCTGTCCTTATCCGGATATTCCCAGCAAGATCCCATTGAAATACCACGGGACAATAGCGAAAGTTTCGACCGACTTGGAAACGTACAAATCAGAAGAGAAATTGAAACCTTCAATATTGCTGATTACGAAACGATTGATCAGGACACTTTACCAGCTCCAAAATTGACAGAAATTCCACTTCTTGGCTGCTCCGGCAATTATGTTTTGTTCGAATCAGGAAACTGGATTTCAACGAATCTACATGTTTCCATTGGATCGAAACCTTTTGTGGCTGATGAAAACAAGATTACCTACCTTGACAGCGTTAAGGGTTGGGTAAAGGAAATAAATGATTTACCCGTGTGGGGAGCAGAAGGCGAAATTCCAAAAAACCAAATCACGGAAGTCAAGTTTTGGTTTAATATTCATTGGCCGCAGGAGCTTCCAGCAAGCGCATTTGCAGGGCTGTATGAACCGAATTTTTGTTCAGAAGAATACCATTCATCAGGAAAAGGAAAACAAGCCAAACCTGAAAAGCAGTTTTGCAAGGTCTATCAGTCTGAAGACAAAAAACGTGTTTACATTTATATGAAGAACGGTTCTGACTTTGACGGCTACGAAGTAACATGAGTTATTGAAAACGGCGAGTACTTGCTGAGAGTAATCGATTCAACGTTTTAAAAACTAACCAATAACTCCTTTCACAATCTCATCTACAACAGCTGGGTCCAATAACGTACTGGTATCGCCTAACGAATTGATTTCTCCTTCAGCCACTTTGCGCAAAATACGTCGCATGATCTTTCCGGAGCGTGTTTTTGGCAACCCGGAAACAAACTGGATTTTCTCCGGCAGTGCAATTTTCCCGATTTCCTTGGTAACTGTATCAAAAATACTCTTTCTCGCAGCAGTTAAATCATCAGGTAAATGTTCACAAACGACAAACGCGTAAATACTTTGTCCTTTTACTGGATGTGGATAACCAACAACCGCCGATTCAATAACCGCTTCATCCTCATTAATGGCGTTTTCTATTTCCGCTGTTCCGAACCGGTGACCAGAAACATTAATCACATCGTCTATTCTTCCAATAATTCGATACATTCCGCTTTCATCGCGTTTTGCCCCATCTCCGGTAAAATAGTAGCCGTTGTAATGTGAAAAGTATGTCACGCGACAGCGTTCATGATCGCCATAAGTTGTGCGCAGCATAGATGGCCATGGGAATTTTACACACAAATACCCTTCTTCGTTAGCTCCTTCAATTTCTTTTCCTTCCTGGTTCAATAACACAGGTTGAATTCCGGGAAGCGGATAACCTGCAAAAGTTGGTTTTAACGGAGAAATATCTCCCAATCCTGAGATCATAATTCCGCCAGTTTCAGTCTGCCACCAATTATCAACAACAGGACAATTACCTTTTCCAACATGCTCGTAATACCATTGCCAGGCTTCTTCATTGATTGGTTCGCCAACTGTCCCAAGTACTTTCAGTGATTTCATTTCATGCCTTTCTACAGGCTCAGTTCCTGAGGCCATCAACGAACGAATTGCGGTTGGAGCGGTTAAAAACTGGTTTACCTGGTGCTTCTCTACAATCTGCCAAAAACGCGAAGCATCCGGATACGTTGGAATTCCTTCGAACATTACGGTTGTTGCACCATTCAGCAGCGGACCATAAACAATGTATGAATGCCCGGTTATCCAGCCAATATCAGCAGTACACCAAAAAATGTCCTGTTCCTCATACTGATAGACATTCTTAAACGAATATGCAGTATAAACCATATAACCGCCACAGGTATGTACAACGCCTTTCGGTTTTCCCGTAGAGCCCGATGTATATAAAATAAACAACGGATCTTCCGAATCCATTTCTTCTGCCTCACAGAATTCCGGTTGATTTTCAACAACCTCATTCCACCAAAGATCTCGTCCGGGTTTCATTTCCGGATTTGATCCGATGCAATTAAATATCAGGCAATGCTTAACCGAGGAACAATTCTCAACTGCTTCGTCTACCACATTTTTTAAAGTCATCTGCTTAGCTCCACGGTTCATTCCATCGGCTGTGAGAACCAGTTTTGTCTGTGCATCCTCAATTCTGTCAGCCAGGGCCGAAGCAGAAAATCCGGCGAAATCTACCGAATGAATTGCTCCAATACGTGCGCACGCCATAACAGCCATAGCCAATTCAGGAATCATGGGCATATAGATACAAACACGATCACCTTTTTCTACTCCAAGTGATTTCAATCCATTCGCCAATTGGCAAACTTTTGCATGCAGTTCTTTATAAGAATATGAAACAGTTGGATTTCCCGGTTCATTTGGCTCCCAGATAATGGCTTTTTTATCGCCTCGTGTCGCCAAATGCCGATCAAGCATGTTTTCCGTAATGTTCAATTTCCCGTCAACAAACCAATTCACATTGGGCTCTGTAAAATTCCAGTCTAAAGTTTTTGACCAGGGCTTTTTCCATTGAAATGTTCCGGCTACATCATCCCAAAAAGCTTCGGGCTCTGAAACACTTTTCCGGTAAACCTGCTGGTATTCTTCGAAAGATTGAATGTGTGGAATCTCCATATTGATCATTTAAAAAAAATGTAATGACAATAATAAAACAAAGTAGGGACAAGTCGCGACTTGTCCCTACTTGTCCCTACATATTTACAAAAAAATAGAGGAATGTTATTCCTCTATTTTGTATTTTTTGAAAAATGCGTCCCAATCCCAAAGGAATTGATCAACCACCTGATCCATTCGTTTTAAGAATAATGGATTTGGTGCTTGCAAACGTTTAAAATATTCATCCTGGAAATGATTCAATCCGTATTTATGGAAGATCGCTTTAGAAATGGCATAAATCATGTTTTTTGAAGGATGATTTACGCGTGACAAAAATTTCTGGTATTCTCTAACAGTACTTTCAACCTCAGCTGGTGAAGCCTGCATGATAACGCTCAATTTATCGAAAATAAGCGCTTCAATGCGTGCAGCCTGATCTACTTCGAACGTGTTCTCTAAAAAAGATAAATTTGCTACTAATATAATAATGGCAAATTGGTCACTGTCTTCAGCAGTAATGTTTGGTGATTGTACGAATGCGGGATCGTCGTTGATTAAACTTGCAACCTCTGGAAAGCCAACCTCAACTACGTCGAGTACTCCGTTCAGGAATACATTCGCCAATTGATTATCGGAAACTTTTTTCTTAAATACCAGCATATCTTCTTCGTTCTAAGACAAAAATAGGCGAATCAGCGTGCGATATGAGGCAGGTCGTTATGTAAATGTTAACGAAGTTATTAACATTCAAATCAAAGTAATGAACCATTGATTAAACAAATTGTAAGCAAAGTTGTTGAACGATGAACAAACTCTCATCCTCGTTTTTTACTTATATTAGTGTGCAATGAAAAATCACAACCTCGTTTTTTTCTTATTTCTTATTCTTTTCTCTTGCTCTGACGAGCCGGAGAACGCCCATGTAACTCAGAAACACGCTTCTGAATCTCAGGAACCTGCTCCAGAATCAAAAGATCAGAATCCATCCACCGTTTCCGAAAACACTGATTCTATCTTCTCGCAGAATGCAGGAATATTGGAATGGCTAAACCCGAGCAAAGGAATTCGAAAGGGAGCAGTTCTTTACCGGATCGACAATTCGAAAAGCTTTGAATTGATCTACAATGAAAAGAAAAAATGTAAACAGCTCATTGATTCTTTGATTCAAACCTGCCCCGATGATCTGGCAGCAGTTCTCCCGAAATGGCAATTGTTCTCCAAAAATCTAAAACTTGACAGTTTAACACCCGTATTCCCGAAAATTGAATTTCGTGAAGAAGCTATGCATTTTGGCAACAGCAATTTTGTTGCAACGTACAACGATTTGTTAAAAAAGGAACGCAAAATGAAAAACAGTTTCCATTTGTCGAAAAGGGATTATGCATCAATTGATTGGCTGAAGAAACACGGAGCGAAGGTAAAAAAGGGGCAATTAATTGGAATTACCACAAGTAAAAACTAACTGTTATCAACCGTTAATTCGAAAGTGCTTCCTGTTCGTTTCAGGATTCCGTTTAATTGTTCTGCCAGTAACTGAACCAGGTCCAGGCCAAATCCCTGCACCAGCAGTTCGTCATTAACCCAGGTTCCGTCATCACTGTATTTCAGATAAAAACCATTTTCCGTTTCCTGCAAGACAATAACTATCTCACCCTTCGACGATTGATTAAACGCATGTTTTAATGAATTCGAGATCAACTCATTGATCATTAATCCTAATGGAACAATAGATTCCAGTTTTAGCTGAAAATCGCGCACCTGGAGTTTGCACAGAATGATTTGATTTTCCCTTTTGTAGGAGTTCACAATATCTGTAGACAAACTCTGAATGTATTCTCCCAGGCTAAATCGCGATAATTCCTTTTCACGATACATCTGCTGATGCAGCAACGCCATAGATAAAATCCTGTTGATCGCTTCATCGAAATCCTTTTTTGCTTCGCTCGAGCCAACTTCGTCACGGTGCATGCGTAATAAACTGATAATGATCTGCAAATTGTTCTTTACGCGGTGGTGAATTTCTTTTACCAGGATAGCGTTCTCATCACTTTTACGCTGGATAATTTGATTCTGAAGTTCAAGCTCGGCGTTGGCAAGCGACATTTTTGCGTCAGTATAGCGCATAAAAATGATATGCTGAGAAATAAAGTATCCTGAAACGCTCAATGCAATCAAGGTTTCAACAGTCAATCCGATCATCTCAAGTACAGTGTGAAAACCGAGACTCATATAGAGTGTTTCAAAAAAGAAACAGAAATGAACAGTCACAATTATCCCGAAACATCCAATTACGAGCCAGCCAAGCCGGCTATTCAGAGTTGTAAATGTGAAAACGATCACTGCAAAAGCCCAAAAGAAATCAGGTGTATGAATTAAGCCTGTATTCAGATTACATGAAACGCTCAGAATTGCAGTTCCGGCAATGGAATAAACATAACAGATTCGTTTCAGATCCCGATAATACCTGAGGTACAAAAGACAAAAGATGGCAATGATCCAGATGCTGCCGTAAATTAACGTAGAAACCCGATCATAAAACCAGGTTGCAATGGCTAATGAGAAAAAAATCAGGATGAAAAACACGGTTATCCTCCACAACATCACGTACCGACCTTTGTCGATATAATCGTCGTACTTGTCGGTATCCGGATAGAACCAACCCATCAATTACTTGATTTTACGGAAATAATTATCAGAATACTCGTTCGGATAGATGAACTGAATTATGGAATCACCTTTGTAAAACAATGGAAAATTTTCGTTCTTCAGATTAAACATCACGTAATCCTCATTTCCCATCGACAATGGTGCGCGCCCATCATTGATCGTGAACTTGCTGACCTTTTTTCCGTTATTATAGATCATCATTGCATCACCCTTCGTGATTTTCATTGTGATTTCTCCTTCAATAACAGACTCTTCAACCTTTCCTTCATTATAAATAACAATCAGCTCATACTCACCTGCAAGAAAAGGATATTTATCCTTCACAACTCCCCTGCTGCTTGAAGCAAAAGACAATAAACAAACAGCTAGAGCAACGAGACCAAGGGAAAGGATGCTTTTTTTCATATCTGGAGATTTTTATGGAAAGATATAAATATTTCTGCGTTGATTTCAAGAGGCTTTCCTGAATGGTTGAATTTATTGATTTGAAGTAATTGGATTACAGATGGAATTTTCATGCCGAATGCCGGAAAATCAGAATGTTTGGTGTATTTTTAACTCAACTAAGATGCAAAACACCTTGACTTTGGTTCGAATTTCGATACGCTGCTTGCTACTTCTCATTCTTTTTCAGGGAATGAATGCTGCGTATGGTCAGGATATACACTTTTCGCATGTTAATCGTCAGCCTATTTACCAAAATCCGGCCAATTCAGGTTTATTCGACGGTGATTTTCGCTTTACAGCAAATTACAAAGATCAATGGCGCCAGGTTTCCGTTCCCTTCTCAACCGTAGCTATTGCCATGGATTCCAAATGGAAAAAGAAGGGTTTGAACTATGGAATTCTGTTTTTTCACGACCAGGTTGGTGACGGAAAGTTCCAAACGGTGGAATTAAACGGAAGTTTAGGCAAAACTATCCAGCTGGATAACGATTCTGTTCATACGGTTTCTGCGGCTCTGCAATTTGGAATGAACTACCGCACGCTCGACGAAACCAAATTCTATTTTGATAATCAATTCAACGGAATAAACTTCGATCCGTCTTTGCCAAGTAATGAATTCCTGAACAACACCAGTAAAACAAATATCAATGTATCGGCAGGATTGGTTTATCAATGGAATAAATCGACCAAAGAAAAACTCACCGCCGGATTAAGCGGGCACAATCTAAACAGGCCTGACCAGAGTTTTTATGGAAATCCGCTGCAGCGTGACATACGTATTAGCACATTCGCCGTTTACGACAGAAGAATCAATTCCGATATTGCCATTATTCCCGGTTTTAGTTTTAATCTGCAGGGAAAATACCGCGAGTTTCTTCCCGGTGCGCAATTACGGTATTACCTGGTTGACAAGCTAGGCAAATACCAGGCAGTTGACGGCGGAATTTGGTTCAGAAGCCGTGATGCAGTAATTATCCGTGCAGGAATTGCCATTGACAATTGGTCATTCGCGCTAAGTTACGATACAAATATCTCCAAACTGATTCCTGCAAGTAACGCTCGCGGCGGACTAGAATTATCTGCTCACTACATTATTAAACGCTTCAAGCCTGCAGCAATAAAACACAGAATATGTCCAGATTATATCTAATAGCGCTATTCTGTTTGCCAGCAATGGCATTTTCTCAGAACATGATGGGAAAATACCTGGAGTTTGCAGATGAGCAATTTAGGAAAGGTGATTATTTATATGCCCTGGAGTACTATGAAAAAGCAATGGAAATTGATTCGGTTTCAATTGCTGTTCAATGGAAAATGGCGGAAACAAATCGTGCGTACAAAGATTACCCCAAAGCGGCATATTATTACAAAAAAGTCTACGAAAAAGAAGAAACCGCCATGTTTCCCTCCAGTTTGCTGCAATATGCGCTCATGGAAAAACAATGCGGCCACTATTCCAAAGCATTAGAGTTATTGAAAATCGCCAAGAAAAAATACGCGAAAGACAAACGGGGTTATCTCTATCTGAAATCAAAACGGGAAATGGAATCCTGTCTTTGGGCTCAGTCGGCGCTAAAAGATACTGCAGATGTTGTTCCTGTTCAGCTTCCTGAAGGTTTGAACACAAAAGACGCGGAGTTTGGTCATATTATTTACGACAATCAATTTATCTATTCTTCCCTGCGCGGCGATTCCAGTAATATCAACCAGGAAATCTACGGCACGGAATACAAGCACAAGCTTTTTTTATTTCCATGGCAAGATTCAACCGGTACTATGCGTGCTATCAAGGAATTGAATTTCCCGGATCTCAATACAGGAAATGGTGTATTCTCATTAGACAAAAAACGTTTTTATTTCAGTTCATGCGTTGTTGAAAATGACACTTCCGACTGTTCAATTATGGTTTCCTATTATTCAGACGGGAAATGGAGCAAGCCTGAAAAACTGAGTGAAATTGTAAACGAAGCAGGAACAACAAATACTACTCCGGGAATTGCTTTTATTCAAAACGAGGAATGGCTGCTATTTTCATCCGACAGAGAAGACGGTGAAGGTGGAATGGATTTGTATTTCACCGTTTTGAAGAATGCAGGAAATCAATTCGGGAAAGTAAAGAAACTCAGTAACGTGAATTCGCCCGACAATGAAATTTCGCCCTGGTTCGATGCAGAAACCAATCGCATTTACTTCTCATCCACCTGGTGGGACGGTTTCGGTGGCTACGATGTTCATTACATAGAACTGAAAAACGGAAGTTTCACACAGCCTCAAAATGCAGGACTTCCTATAAACAGCCAGGCAAACGACAATTACTTTTTCAGAGATGGTGATTCATCATTTGTTTCGAGCAACCGACTAGGAGTTTTATATGCAAAGAATCCTACCTGCTGCAGTGATATTTTCGCTTTTTCACCACCGGTAATTCCGGGTAATGAACCTCCGATCAGTAAAAAAGAAACCCTTGAAGAGCTGAATAAACGCTTGCCTGTGACGCTCTACTTCCATAACGATATTCCGGATCCGCGTTCAAAAGAAACCACTTCCAGGGTAAACTACATGGATGCATATACCGATTATGTTGCGATGATCCCCGAATACAAAAAAGAATATTCCAAAGGATTGAGCGGTACTAAGATCAGTGATGCGGAAGAAGATATCGAAGATTTCTTCACCGAATATGTTGAGCAGGGAGTTAAAGACCTCTCCCAGTTCAAATCACTTTTATTGGAAGAATTAGAGAAAGGTTATAAAATTCGTCTTTCGGTACGTGGTTTTGCTTCTCCTCTTGCCAAAACAGATTACAATGTTGCACTAACGAAACGTCGTATTGCATCGCTGGTGAACCATCTGATGGTTGCCGAAGGAGGTGCTTTTGCTCCCTATCTGAAAGGAACGGCTGCCAACGGTGGAAAATTGGAAGTAATAGGTGTTCCGTTCGGAGAATATACAGCAAACCAGGTAACAAGTGACAATCCGAATGATGTAAAGAATTCCGTATTCTCAAGAGCTGCAGCACGGGAACGGAAAATTGAAATTCAAAGTGTAAGTTATCTTGATACAGATAGCCTTTTCTTCAAAATAGATTTGCTGCCAACGTCGTTAGTAGTCGGTAAAATTCCTGCCGGAACAAAGATTAATACAAAATTCAGAATTTACAATTCAGATGAAACACCTGTCATAATCAGCAAGATAGAAACTGCAGATTCGCTCTTGAGTTTTGAATATTCCAAAACAATTCCAAAACAATCGTTTATTGAGGTACAGGTAAAACAATCCGGAGATGCGCCTCGCGGAATTTTCAATCAGCCTGTCTTTATTTACTTCGAAGGGATGAATGAACCAATGAAGTATATGCTCCTTGGTGAAACGGAATAACGAATAAACCGTAAAAGATATATCTTTGTCGAATTAATTAAGAACTCAATGTCCCAACAAGCAGAAATAATTCTTCCACTTGCTCAAAAACCGCGATTGAAATTCATTGATATGGCCAGATCAATTGCCATTTTGATGATGCTTGAAGGCCACTTTACAGGATCTTCTCTGGCAGATCGCTACAGAGACCCAAACAATTGGCTTTACAATTTCTGGCATAATTTGCATGGATTAACATCGCCTTTGTTCTTTTGTGTTACGGGAGTAGTTTTTGTTTACCTGCTAAGCAATTCAACGAGTAAGCCTTATTTCGAGAATGACCGTATAAAAAAAGGATTTGGACGAGTACGCATGTTATTGTTTTGGGGATACCTGATTCAGTTCGATTTAATTTCGTTTATTAAAGACACTTACTACGGCTTTGAAGATATGGTGAACGGCGGGACAAGAGGTTTTGTATACCATTTGAATTGGTTACAGGCTTTTCACGTACTTCAATCCATCGGTTTCGGGATATTTTTCTTACTGGTAATCTTCGGAATATACAAGTTGATCAATAAAGGTCCGCTGTACCTGTACTACATGATAGCTGCCCTTACCATGTTCATCATTTATGGTTTTCTGAAGCATCACATCACCATTCATGAAGTAAAAGAAGGTTTGAAAACAATCAAAGACCCAAGAGCATTTATTCCACAAGGAGCTCCGAAATTTATGCAGAACATGATCTACGGTGAGTTCTCTGACTTTAGTTTCGTGCGTTACTCCGGGTATACAATCATGGGAGGAATGATCGGGGCCATTATCCGAAAATATGAATTCAATGTGCGTAAATTATGGTTCGCAGTGTTGTTCTTTGCCGTTGGATTACTCTTCAATGTTGCAGGACAGTTCCTGTTCCATGAATTAGATCAGTTTTTAGATTACGCAGGAATTATCAATTTGGAAAACTTTGCCGTCCCGGGTATAGACTCACATGGAAATCCGATCGTCAAATACATTGGTTGTTTTGAAAATAATACTACCGGTTTTGCCCGTTTGGGACAGGTTGCCATGTTGTTCGGAGTTCTGATGACGATTGATGCCCGTTTTGACGTGAAAGCCCCGTTATTCCTGAAAATGGGACAAAACACGTTCCCTGTATATATCACGCATGTAATCATTCTTTATGCTGGAATTATCGGAATTGGTTTAGATCCTTCCGATTGGTACCATCATGCCTTCCATCCTTTAGTTTCAGTTGGAATTTCGGCGTTCTTCATTACTGTTTTCGTGTTTATGGTAAAATACATTGAACCCCTCACAGAATTGTATTATAAAGTGTTCGGATTTCTTTACTTCAAACGCAAAAAACGAGCTTAAATGAAAGGATTATTGGCAGCATTTTGCTTATTCTCCGGACTGAGTTTTGGAGCAACCACAAACGTATTATTTATCGGGAACAGCTACACCCACATGAATAATATGCCTAAAATCTTCGAAAAAATTGCCCGGACTAAAGGAAAAGACGTTTACGCAGATTCGATTGCAGTAAGCGGTTCTTCCCTTATGGCACATGCCGGAAGGGCTTCAACTTACAAAAAACTGAAATCTAAAAAATGGGATTACGTAGTTATACAGGGATTCAGCCTTGAATTGGCACAACATCCGGATACCATTCGTAAAAACACTATTCCTTACATTCAGCAAATCCTCGACAGTTTATATAAAACCAGTCCTTGTGCAAATGTTTATTTCTACATGACGTGGGGATATCGTTATGGATGGGCCGAAGTAGAAGCGCTTAATACTAACGAAAAAATGCAGCAACATGTAAAGGAAGGATATATTCAGTTACAGCAGCATTTCAACTATCCTATTGTCCCTGTGGGATTAACATGGGCCCAAATAAAACAGGAGCATCCGGAGGTCAATTTGTATTACATAGATGACCATCACCCGAATGTAACCGGCAGTTTCGTTATAGCCAGTTGTTTCTACACAGCGTTTTTCAAGGAATCATCAGCCGGTGCAACACCGCCGAAGGGAGTAGATTCCCTTTGGGTGAAAACCCTTGCCAGTTTAGCATCACATTACGTCCTGTCGAATTACAACACCTATCATTTAAACCAGGTTCAGCACCCGGCGCCGGAAGTTTCACCCTATCTCAGTTTTAAAGTGTCTGAAACCTGGCTTAGTGTTGTTGTAAGTAACAAATCGAAGAACTGTACTTCCTACCTTTGGAATTTCGGTGACGGTCACACATCCAAGCTCGCGAATCCGAAGAAACACTATTATGCTAAATCCGGTACATACACCATCACATTAACTGCAACAAAAGATTGCCATACATATACTCTCAAGAAGCGAATTACTGTTTCGAAAGACGACAAATACGCTACTACTTCTCCAAAGGCGAAGAAAACAACCAGTAAAAAGAAATAGTTTCAATAGAAACATCTTAACTAAAAAAGCAGGACTTCTATCCTGCTTTTGTTTTGTGATCTATTTCTTAATCCTGATAAGCCTCGGCAAGTTTCTTTGCTACTTCAGCTAATTCTTCCTGAGAAGGTTTTAATTTTTCCTTTGTGAAATCCATATCGTGCAATGCATTCATTGGCAGCAGATGAACATGAGCGTGCGGAACTTCCAGTCCGATTACCGAAACGCCTACTTTCCTGCACGGAAACACTGTTTTAATCGCTTTAGCTACTCCTTTTGAGAAAAGCATCAGCTCACTTAATTCGGCATCATCTAGATCGAACAAATAATCTGTCTCCTTTTTTGGGATAACCAGTACATGTCCCATTCGAATGGGTTGTATATCCAAAAAAGCCAAGAATTGTTTGTTCTCGGCTACTTTATGGCAGGGAATTTCACCTGCAACTATCTTTGAAAAAATTGTTGGCATCAGCGCGTGATTTCAAGAATTTCAAACTTCATGATTCCGTTCGGCGTCTGAATGTCAGCAACATCTCCAACTTTCTTACCAAGCAAGCCTTTCCCGATCGGAGAATCAATAGAGATTTTCTTCGCTTTGAGATCAGCCTCACTTTCAGCAACTAATGTGTACTGAACAGTCATTCCATTATCTACGTTCTTAATAGTAACACATGATAAAATATACACCTTCGAATTATCGATTGCATCGTTGTCTATAATCCGTGCTTTTGAGATCAAAGCCTCCATCTTAGAAATTTTCATTTCCAGGAGACCCTGAGCTTCTTTCGCAGCATCATATTCCGCATTTTCAGATAAATCACCTTTATCACGTGCCTCAGCAATTTGTTCTGATATAGAAGGACGCTGAACTGTTTTCATGTGATGCAGTTCATCTTTCAACTTTTTCAATCCTTCTTCCGTATAGTAAGCTAAATCAGCCATTATTCATTCTATTTGATTCCTTATATAACAAAAACAAGAGAGCCCAATGGACTCTCCTGTTGTAACAAATATATGTTTTTTTCTGTATTGATGCAATAAGCGAACTTATTTCAAGCTAAACGTTACACCCAATGTGTGAATGTATCCGAGTGTACCAGCCATACGAACCGCGTATTCAAGACCCAAAGCGCTTTTGTTCTTTCCAACCAAAGCATCTGCAGAGAAACCTGCAGTAGGTCCGATCAATGCATTCGAACGGTTTTCAACAGAGAAAATATTTTTCTCCATTACATAACCAGCACGAATATTGAATGCAAACTTATCTGTAGTCATTCCGTAATCTAAACCGGCACGGTATTGATCGTTTTGAAATGAGTTAGCTGTGAAAGCTCCCATAACAATCAATTTCGATGTTTCGGTGAAATTGAAATCATACGATGCGCCGATATTCAACAAAGAAGGTAATTCAAAAGAAGCAGAACGTTGTTCCAACGTTGCAATTTCCTCATTTGTCTCATAAGTTACCTCAGTAGACAAACCATCACCTCTATACTTCATTACGGGACCAACATTTTTCAATGAGATACCGAACTTAATTTGTTCTTGTTCACCTGTAACATAACGGATACCTGCATCAAAAGCGATACCTGTAGCTTTTAAGTTTGAGATGCTTTCAGAAATAACTTTAAAGTTCAATCCCCCATAGATAGATGACGAGAAACTTCTTGCAAAACCAACGTTGAACACATTGTATCGCGGAGAAAAATTTCCAAGACCACCTTCAGGTAAATCAACAGTTGTTACCATTACATCACCAAAGTTCATAGTCTGAACCGAGATAGCAATAACAGTATTATCAGAAATGCGTTGAGCCAAACCAGCTGAATTCAATCCAATATTTGCCGAACCTAACCAGTTCGTTCTATTGAATTTCAATTGAGTCTTATCTGTAAAAGCTAAACCCGCAATGTTCGTGTAAGTCGCTTCCAATCCTGTTGTTGAAGCTACTCCTGCATCACCATAACCAATACTTCTTGACCAAGGGTTGATAAGTAACTCGCCACCTCCGGAAGAACCAACACGGTCTTCGTTTCCAGCGTAGCTGCTAGAGTAGCTCATCACTACTCCAGCAATCGCTGCATATTTTAAAACTTTATTAATCGATTTCATACTTTGTTCAGTATAGATTAAATATTCTCAAGGTCAATTTGACGCATACCGCCAAAGAACTTAACGATTTTCTCACCCACGTCTGGTACGTCAACATGGATCAGGTATACTCCACTTGCGATCGGAACGCCAATAGCATTCTTCAAATCCCAGTCAATAGATGTTACCTGGTTATCCTTTTTGTATTGACGGACCATTTTACCGCTTGAGCTGTAAATTGTTACAGTACATTGGTCTGGCAGGTTCGTGATTTTAACACGTGTATCAATACGGTTACGTTCGTAATCTGCAAATGCATAGTATGGATTCGGAACAACATTGATCAGGTCAAGTGCGCTAACTAAAGCGTCACGACTAGCAGTTGTTGTTTGCAAAGCATCCATATTCCAGGAGTACATTGGTTTACCACCATTTAATCCTGTAGCAGTGTAATCTTCATACGCTTTTTCAACGCGCAATTTGATACGAACATCTGTTTCCATCAAGTCTCTGTCTTCAGCAACCAATGTATTAGCAATCCATGTTAAGCTTGAGAATACTTTTTTGAATGATGCAGATGTACCGATTTGATATTGATCGTATACCCAGTTATTAACACCATCATAGTAAGGACATCCCTGACCGGCAACGTCTACACCGTAGACCCAGATCGGGTGCATTCCTCCAAATACAGTCAAACCATTTCCATCAGTCAAAGTTGATGTAGGATTCCAAATCATGTCGGCACCGTTTTCACCTCCTAAGAAAGAGTTCTCACCAAAAGCCATGTGCAAACGAGCACCTGTTTCAAGATCGATAGCATAACCAGGGAACCAACCCATTCCATCTGTTCCGGAATTATCGTCGTTTCCTTCTTTATCAACTGAAGTAGCAGCTCTCGGCATACCTGGTAATCCACCATTCTGGTTCAAATTGGCATCTCTACCTAATTCAATAACCACACAACGTGTCCATTTAGATTTATCGTCTGTAAGAACGATATCAACACTTGGGATATCTGAGATCATAATGGTAGATGCACGTGTTGCCGGGTAACCTCCAGAGTAAGCAGTTGGAATTGCAAGCGGCATAAAGTCACATTTGTTTCCAACCAGTTTGTGAGGAGCTACACCACCACCAAGTAGTTTCGAATACAGTTCCTTCGGATCCTTTCCTACTTCATCTTTGTAACAACAAGGATTCAAGTATGCAGGCCCACCCGAAGCTTCATAAGGATCACATTCCGTTGTTTGGTCCGGATCATAGTTTCCGGAACGGATCCAGTTGTACGGGGTTAATGATGCGTTATCCGGAACAAATCCTAACCAAGGTTTTGTTGAATCAGAATATTCCAAAGCAGCAGAAATAGGTTCGGTAAACTTATTCAGATTCGGGTTCGGACCAGAAGTACTATAGTAGTATTCCTGATTAATCTCAATTGATACACCCCATCTTGGAACTAACTGCTCATTACCCTGAGCAATAGTAGTTTCAGAAGTAACCTGATCTATAACTGTTCCACCTTCATAATCATATCGATAAATTACCCAATTTGCACTATCGATTGAATTACTTTGGTAATCTCCGAATTTACATTCAAAGTATCCGCCAACAACATTCAACGGGTCAATCACTTTCACGTTAATTGGTCCGCTGTTATAATCATAAACAGGATCAGCAAGGTAACCATTCGCAACAATCGAAGCTTCAGATGCTGAAGTTAAATCAAGTGCGCTACCGCCATTTCCTCTACCATCCAAACGTTTAATTTGCGGTGAGCTTCCATAACTAGAATTAGCTACGGTACCACCCAATTCAGGGGAAACAAAGTGAGGAACAGCTGCAATAGCCTCCAATGGTGTTCCATCAGCATTGATACGTGATCTCAGGTATGGTTTTTTCTGACCATCCAAACCGCTCGCATCGGTAGTACTGTAGGTTTTGAAGTTATTGTAACCGTAAGCAACAGCCATGAAATAGTATGTTTTATGGTTTACAACAGCACGATCGCCGGTTGCAAATAAATCTTCTGTTATACGGAAAGAGTGACGAATTCCCTCATCTTCTCCATCCACTTTTTCATTTGGAATAGAGAAACCAAGTTGTTCATCAAAATCAAAGTTAACCAAACGAGAAACACCATTTTTAACGTCGCACTGAGCAACCAAACGTGCTTTCGTAGCATCATCCAAATCACCAACTGTAGCTAATTCATCCTTCATTTGGTAAATCTGGTATCCTTCGAAACGATAGAACTTATCATAAATGAT
Organism: uncultured Flavobacteriales bacterium; assembly: GCA_946479985.1. The sequence continues at coordinate 1,349 of CAMLIF010000059.1, read as the reverse complement.
CGGGTTACCATTCGCTAAAGTATCACCTGCTCCTGTTGGATCAACGATGTTGATCTTATCTTCTTCAATATATTGTTCCTGGTAGTTGTTTGATGTATTTGGATTATCCAGCATCAAGATCAACTCATTCCCTAATTCCTGAACAGATAATACAGGTGCATGAGGTGGCTCAAGGATACGGAAACAGTTATCGAACAAAGCTTGTGCCTTCGTATCTGCAACACGTAATGCATTTACAGATGAGAATGCTTCTCCTTCATAACTTCTTCCATATACAATACCTACAGTAATGTTATTTACTGCACCCGGTTTCAAAGTAAACGGACCAGCTGACTGAACGAAACGACGGTCACCGGATTGGTTAGAAGACGATGATGGACCTGTTGGTTCAAATTCAGACCAGTCAAATCCAGGGTCAACACCAGCAGTAGCCCAATGCAATGTATCAGAATCTGCGGGGAACATGTAATTTGTTTCAATTGTAGTTGGAGTACCTCCAGGGAATCCTGTTCCACCATAATATGGCTGGTCACCAAACTGCCAGAAACCTGACATGTAGTTGTAGAATTGACTTGAAGCGCCAGGATCTGATTGTCCCGGAGGAGCATTTTGACCTGTATATGTTGTAAAGTTACGCATACCGTAACGCTCATTATCTATGATTCCATCACCATATCCAATACCTAAACCTTTGTATACAATACCTCCTCCTGCAATTGCAGCAGAAACCGTTGGAGTAATAAGAAGTCCGGTTGTCTCATCAATCTGAGGTCCCGGATTATCCATTCCGTCAGCATCCTGGTAAGGCCCTTCAAAGAAATCGACACCAATCGCAGGAGGATTAGCACCGTATCCGGCTCTACCACCATTATTCTCATCATTTGCATCACCATTATACATGTAACCTAGTCCACGAGAAACATCACAACCTGCGTAGTCATCCGTGTAGTTACCTAAGTCCATATCCACGTACTGAGAGAAGTAAGTGTCATATAAGGTTTGAGTACCTCTGTTAACCATTTCGTAGTTATAGAAAGTCATTTTATTGATTTCGTCATCCGTTGCAAACGAGAACGCTTGTGCACGAATTTCCATACCAATAGGATCACCTCCTGTTTCAGTGTGAATATTTCCTTTATCGTTAAATACCCACCAGTTGGTTTGGTCACCAAATAGTGTTACACGACGGTCAGACCCACACTCTACATCATTTCTTCCGAGGATATCATCGTACCATGGATAATCTCCGACAATCGGGTCATAAACATTGTCCTGATCTCTATCAAAGAAAGGAGCAAGAAACACATCCTGATTACGTGTCGGGTCACCATTTCCTGGCCAGGCATTAA
>CAMLIF010000058.1 GCA_946479985.1 uncultured Flavobacteriales bacterium | reverse complement strand
ATCCGCGCTTCCGTCAGGCCCGCCACCGCGCCGTCGCGCGCTCGCCACATCCTCGCCACCGTGCGCCGGCAGCCTCGCGCGATGCGCTTGTGCGACTCGCGCGGCCGTAGTACGGTGCGCGCAAATCATCACCCCCAGGACCCCATGGCCCCTGCTTAAATTTTTAAAGATTGATGACGGAACAGAGTCGAAGTCACCAATCAAAGACTCCAATACTCCAACCCGTTGATCTTTCCTTTATAAATTCCTTTGATGTCAACAAAAACGCCTTTTCCGTCTTTCATGATCGATTGGAAATATGTTTCGTCGAGTGATTTATAATCTCTGTGATTTACTGCAACGATAATGGCATCGTAGTCTTTTCCGATCTCAACCAGTTTCACACCGTATTCGTGTTCCATTTCATCGGAAGAAGCGTGTGGATCAACCAAATCAACCTGTACCTGGAATGATTTCAATTCGTTGACAACATCAATCACTTTTGAGTTACGGATATCAGAAACGTCTTCTTTGAACGTTGCACCCATTACCAGAACTTTCGCATCCTGGATATGTTTTCCTTGTGCAATGATCTTTTTTGCAGTTTGTTTACCGATGTAGAATCCCATGGAATCGTTTACGTAACGACCGCTATTGATGATCTTTGCATGGTAACCTGCCTGCTGTGCTTTGTGCGTTAAGTAGTACGGATCAACCCCAATACAATGTCCGCCAACCAAACCGGGTGAGAATTTCAGGAAATTCCATTTTGTTCCGGCAGCTTCCAATACCTCGTAAGTATTAATTCCGAGTTTATTGAAGATGATAGAGAGTTCGTTGATCAACGCAATATTCACATCGCGCTGCGTGTTTTCAATGATCTTGGCAGCCTCAGCCACTTTAATGGAAGTTGCGCGGTGAACTCCGGCTTCAACCACCAATTCGTATGTTAATGCAATTTGCTCTAACGATTCCTTACAGCAGCCTGAAACTACTTTGATCACATTTTGGAGCGTATGTTCTTTATCTCCCGGATTAATTCTTTCCGGTGAATAACCTACTTTGAAATCGTCGCGGAATTTCAGTCACGAAAGCTCTTCCAAAACAGGAATACAATCTTCCTCCGTACAGCCAGGATAAACGGTAGATTCGAAAACAACGTAATCACCTTTTTTCAAAACCTGCGCAACTGTTTTTGAAGCACCCAAAAGTGGTTTCAAATCCGGTAAGTTCGAATCATCAATAGGCGTAGGAACTGCTACAATAAAAAACTGAACATCTGCTAAATCCTTTATGTCTGCAGTGAACTGAATATCACAACCGTCAAATGCTTCTTTTTCCAATTCATTACTCGGGTCAACATGATTACGCATCAGGTCAACACGTGTCTGGTTGATATCAAATCCGACAACTTTGATCTTACGTGCAAACTCAAGAGCAATTGGTAAACCAACATATCCGAGTCCGATAACCGCTAATTTTGCTTCTTTAGCAAGGAGTTTATTATAGATTGATTTGTTCATTTCTTACTTTGTAAATACGTTCAATAATTTCAACCACTTTCAAGCCTTCCAGGGCGTTTGTAGTTGCCGAAGTTCTTCCTTTTAATGTATCAATAACGTTTGTGATGACGTAGTGGTGATTTGCCGCAGAACCTTTGTATGCTCCGTAATCGTTTCCGGGATTAGTTGGTGCAAGTTCGGGCATTTCGTAATCTGCTATGTTGCAAACTTCCACTTCGTTCATATATTGTCCGCCAATTTTCACACTGCCGTTTTTCCCGATGATTGTCATGGAACTTTCCAGGTTTTGGTGAGCTACTGAAGTGGAGTAGTTCAAACTTCCCATTCCGCCGTCAACAAAATCAAAGCTCACGAATCCTGAATCTTCGAATGCAGTTGAGTCTTTATGTGTAAAGTCGGCGAATTTTCCCTGGATATTATCGATATCGCCAAAAAGCCAGTACATAATATCAATGAAGTGCGAGAATTGCGTAAAGAGTGTTCCTCCGTCCAGATCGCTGGTTCCTTTCCAGCCACCTGCTTTGTAGTAACGATCGTCACGGTTCCAGTAGCAATTAAGCTGAACCATGAAAATTTCGCCCAATACTTTTCGGTCGATCAGGTTTTTAATCCATTCACTTGGCGGTGAATAACGGTTTTGCATGACACAGAAAACGTGACGTGATTGCTGCAACGATTTGAAAATTACTTTCTCACATTGATCTTTGCTCAAACCCATCGGTTTTTCAACCACTACGTGTTTTTTATTTTCTAAAGCTTTCAACGCCTGTTCGGCATGCAAACCGTTTGGAGTACATACATTCACTACGTCAAATTCGATTCCTGAAGCGAACAGTTCTTCCATTGTTTTGAAGAAAGGAACATCGAAATCAGCGGCGTTGCATTCTTCTTTCGAACGAATGTCAACCATTGCCACTAATTCTGCTTCTTCGTCGCGACGCGCCATTTCAGCATGCCGTTTCCCGATATGTCCGGCCCCAACAATAGCAAACTTCACTTTTTGATTTTCAAGTATCATGTAAAGAAAATATAAGGCGACAAATGTAAGAAGAAAAAGCTAAAAGGAGGAAGAGAGGAAAGGACTAAAGGAACAAAAAAAGGAAAAGGCAAAAAGAGTAAGAGAGGAAAAGTCGGATGGAACAAAAAAAAGTAGAGATACAAGCAAACACTTGGATCAGCAGTGACGGATGTAACCAAGAAGGTTTTTTTGAATAGCTCTTGTTTGAAATGAACTTTTCTACTAACTTATATGGAGAACAATTTAAACTATTATTCATTTTAAACCCTGATAACTATGAGTCAGTACAAAACTTTCGAAGAACTAAGCGTTTGGCAAAAAGCGCATGAAGCAGTATTATTAACGTACAAGCTAACGGCTAATGATGAGTTTTGTCGCGATTTTGCACTGGTAAATCAAATGAGACGAGCGGCAATTTCAATTACATCCAATATTGCAGAAGGCCATGAGAGAAGATCGAATAAAGAATTCTCCAATTTTCTGAATTTTGCTAAAGCTTCTTGCAGTGAACTAAGATCTCAGTTTATTTTAGCAAAAGATTTACAGTATCTTACACAAGTTAAGTTTGAAGAAATTAAAAAACAGCTAATTACAATAAATTGGATGATAGTAAGCTTAATGAAATATCTCGAAGGGAAATAATGACGAATAGCTCATTCGAAGACAAACATAATTCCTCTCTTCCTCCTTTCCTCTTTCTTCGCGCTTTAGTCGTTTTGAAACAACACTTTTAACCAATAAAAAAATCCGACGTTTGCACATCGGATTCAAATTATTTCTTTAAGATTTGAGGTCACTGAGCGGAGTCGAAGTGCCACTCAAACCGTTCCTCCAAAATCTCATGAATGCGCTCTACAACACTTTTGTTTTCAATTTTCTCGAAAACCTCACCTACAAATGCACCAACCATGAGCTGACGGGCACCTGTTTCGCTGATTCCTCTTGCACGTAAGTAAAATACTGCTTCTTCATCCAGCTGACCGGTTGTTGAACCATGCGAACATTTCACGTCATCAGCATAAATTTCCAATTCAGGCTTGCTGTTTACGCTTGCGTCGTTGCTCAACAAAACATTTCCATTCGATTGAAAAGCATTGATTTTTTGAGCGTCTTTTCGAACGAACACTTTTCCGTTGAAAACTGCTGTTCCTTTATCGCCGATAATTCCTTTGTACAATTCGTTCGATTCGCAATGAGGAACTTTGTGATCAACCACCGTGTGATTGTCAACGTGCTGATTTCCTTTCAGAATATACGCGCCGTTCAAATGCGTTTCACAATTCGATCCGTTGACATCGATATTCAGGTTATTGCGAACCAAAGCTCCGTTTAACGTAACGGTATTGATGGTGAAATTTGAATCCGGTCCCTGGTTGATCTGCTCGGTTGCAACCTGGAAGCATGTATCGTTTTCTTCCTGCAATTTGTCGATCAACACTTTTGCATTCTTCCCAACATTTACTTCGGTAATCACATTGGTGAATGAACCTTCGCCGGATGCCGTAACGAAATGCTGAATAAAGCGAACGGATGAAAATGCTTCTGCAGTCAGTGAATGACGTACATTGGAAAGCACGTTTGATCCGTCATTAATGTGAATCAACTCGATTGTTGGCTCAATGACCATTTTTGCCGTTACGTGAACGTACAATCCGTCGGTTGTATAAGCCGTATTGATTGCGTTGAAAATGTCTTTTCCAATTGGGAAAGCCGTTCCGATTGTTTGAACCTCGTTTTCGTCCATTTGCGAAAGAGCCAGAATTTTCAAGCCGTCAGGGTAGCTTTTCGAAGAAAGTTCCTGTGAGAAATGTCCGTTTACGAAAACGTATTTCAATGAATCTTTTTCAAGTCCGAAAGTTCCTTTTACACCGGTTGCAGATTGAACCGCAAGTGGGGCATTTTTAATTTTGGTCACTCTTGTGTATTTCCAGGCTTCCGTTTTGGTAGTCGGGAAGTCGGTATTCTCAAGAATGTCTAGTGCTGTATTACGCAGGGAATTGTTCAGTAAAAAATTACCTTCTAATTTCCAGGTTAAGTCAGCACCTACTTTTTCTAATGTTTGCATAACTTTTTCTTACTGTGCAAATTCTGCTTTGATCCAATCGTAACCTTTTTCTTCCAGTTCCAGGGCCAGTTCTTTCGGTCCTGATTTCACGATTTTACCATCGTATAATACGTGTACGAAATCGGGTACGATATAATCCAATAAACGCTGGTAGTGTGTAATAACAACTGTTGCGTTTTTATCTGATTTCAATGTGTTTACTCCGTTTGCAACAATGCGTAATGCATCAATATCCAATCCGGAATCAGTTTCGTCTAAGATTGCCAGCTTAGGGTCAAGCATTGCCATTTGGAAGATCTCGTTACGTTTCTTTTCACCACCTGAGAATCCTTCGTTTACAGAACGGGAAGCCAGTTTAGCGTCTAATTCAACGATAGCACTCTTTTCTTTCACAAGCGCCATGAACTCTTTTGCCGAAATGGGGGCTTCTTTACGGTATTCACGAATTTCGTTTAAAGCCGTACGCAGGAAATTTACGTTTGAAACTCCGGGAATTTCTACCGGATATTGAAACGCAAGGAACAATCCTTCACGGGCACGATCTTCGGTTGCCATTTCCAGCAAGTCTTCACCGTCAAATTCAACAGAACCCTCTGTGATTTCGTATTCTTCACGTCCGGCTAAAACACTTGCCAAAGTACTTTTACCGGCACCGTTAGGCCCCATTATCGCATGAACTTCTCCGGCCTTAACCTCTAGGTTTAATCCTTTCAGAATTTCTTTTCCGTCTATCGACGCGTGTAAATTTTTAATTTTCAACATACTTCTATCTAAATTGCGACGAATCGCGATCTTGTCATTAAACATCTACCACCCTCCTCATTCCTCCCTCAAGGGAGGAAGTTGTTTCGAGTCTCCCCCTTTGGAGGCGATGTATTGAGCCTACCGAAATGGGGATTAAGTGGGGGAGGGCAGATCCCCCGATAATTTATCCTACTGATCCTTCTAAACTAATCGTCAGTAACTTCTGTGCTTCAACCGCAAATTCCATTGGAAGCTGGTTTAACACGTCTTTACAATATCCGTTTACAATTAAGCTAATGGCTTTTTCTTCCGAAATTCCACGCTGTAAACAGTAAAATATCTGGTCTTCACCAATTTTCGAAGTAGTGGCTTCGTGCTCAATTTTGGCACTTGGGTTTTTACATTCGATATATGGGAAAGTATGCGCGCCACACTCGTCGGTCATCAAAAGAGAATCACATTGTGAGAAGTTACGGGCGTTGTGAGCATTTTTATGGATCTGTACCAGTCCGCGGTAAGAATTGTGCGATTTTCCGGCAGAAATTCCTTTGGAAATGATTGTACTCTTTGTGTTTTTACCAAGGTGAATCATTTTTGTTCCTGTGTCTGCCTGCTGGTAATTATTTGTAACAGCTACAGAATAGAACTCACCGATTGAATTATCGCCTTTCAAAATACAAGACGGATATTTCCAGGTAACTGCCGAACCGGTTTCCACCTGCGTCCACGAGATTTTAGCGTTTGTTTCGCAAATTCCGCGTTTCGTTACGAAGTTGAAAATACCACCTTCACCGTTTTTATCGCCCGGGTACCAGTTCTGAACGGTAGAGTATTTGATTTCGGCATCTTTCAATGCAACCAATTCTACAACTGCAGCGTGCAATTGATTTTCATCGCGTTGCGGAGCAGTACATCCTTCCAGGTAAGAAACATAAGAACCTTCGTCGGCAACAACCAGTGTGCGTTCGAATTGTCCTGTATTTGCTTCATTGATGCGGAAGTAAGTAGATAATTCCATCGGGCAGCGAACTCCTTTCGGAATGTAACAGAAAGAACCGTCAGTAAACACAGCTGAATTAAGTGCTGCGTAGAAATTATCCGTTGGCGGAACTACAGAACCCATGTACTGTTTTACCAATTCAGGATATTCCTGTACTGCCTCTGAGAAAGAACAGAAAATAATTCCAAGTTCTTTCAGTTTGCTTTTGAAGCTTGTTGCAACCGAAACTGAATCCATTACAAAGTCCATCGCCACATTGGTTCCTGTTAAACGCTGCTGTTCATCTAGGGAAATACCCAATTTAGCCATGGTTTCTTTCATTTCCGGATCCACATCGTCCCAGCTCTCATACTTTTTAGTTTGTTTGGGAGCGGAATAATAGGAGATTGCCTGGAAATCCGGTTTTGTGTAGTGAACGTGCGCCCATGTAGGCTCAGTCATTTCCTTCCAGATAGCGAAACATTTTAATCGGTAATCCAATAACCATTGAGGTTCTTCCTTTTTGAATGAAATCAAGCGAATAATGTCTTCATTTAATCCAATAGGTGCTTTGTCAGACTCAATGTCTGTAGTAAACCCAAATTTATATTCCGAATTCTCGAGATCCTTCGCTAAGTCGTTTTCTGTATAACCCATCTAATCTATATCGAATTACAATGAAAATGATTCTCCGCAGCCGCATGTTCTGCCGGCGTTGGGATTTGAGAAAACAAATCCTTTCCCGTTCAATCCGCCTGAAAAATCAAGTGTAGTACCAATCAGGTATAAGAAGCTCTTTTTGTCAACAACCACTTTCATTCCGTTATCTTCAAAAATTTTATCGTCAGCTTTTTCTTCGTTGTCAAAAGTCAGCTGATACATTAGACCCGAGCATCCGCCACCTTCAACACCAACTCTGATAAAGAATCCGGCTTTCCCTTCGTCTTCCATCAGGCGAATGGCTTGTTTTTTGGCTTGTTCTGTAACTGTAATCATAACCTCAACCTTTATGTTTATTTATATTAACTCTAAATAAAGCTCAATTTCTCTGCAAAAATACCACATTTATGGTATTGGTGCAATAAAATGGATAAAGGATTTTGTTTGACGGGTATGAATAACAGTGAAAAATTGTTTTGAAGATTGCGGTTTTTATCACCGATCTATTTCGCCGGGTGTCTTCTGTGATTTTTTTTCAACAGATTAATGCCTGATATTGTGAGTTTTGCGACAATTTTATATATTCGTGCAACTTATTCGAACTAAACATCGTTTGATAAGAGCTTTATTAACCCCATTACTGCTACTACAATGAAAAAGAGGCTATTAATTTGTTGCGCTTTAATTTTCTTTAATGCGCCATCTTTTACCCAAACCCACTATTCCAATTCTCCTCGGGAAATTGAACTTCACCGTATAGAGAACCTTAAGTCCGGTTTGAATGGTGACGAAGGAGTTTATAATCGGTTGACATTCACGTTTGAAGATTTTGCACTTTTTGAGAAACATTTTTCTGAAATAGAAACAACGCTTCCATTTGGATTAAGTATTCAGAAAATGACACTTTTGAGCGGCGAGCAAAAATGCGAAGTTATTTACGCCCTTCCCGCTGCTAAAACAGATGATTTTCTAAAAGAGTTCAAAGAAACAATTGGAAAATTTGGTGTCTTGATGTATAACTATCAGGAAGAGGTAATCATTATTTCATCTAATTAATCGATTGAGTTATGAAATCTTTTGCTAATGGTTTTTACCAAACGCTTTGTTTGTGTCTTACAGCTTCATTGCTGTCGTTTAGTGCATTTGCCCAACCTGCAAATGATGATCCATGCAGTGCCACTCCTTTAACGGTCGGTTCAAGCTGCGTGTATGTTGCGGGAACTACTGTTAATGCTACTGCCTCTGCAGGGGTACCTGCTCCCGGATGTGCTTCTTATGGAGGACCGGATGTGTGGTATTCAGTTACAGTTCCGGCTAGTGGTACAATCAATTTCGATTCGAATACAGGAACCATAACAGATGGCGGAATGGCAGTTTATTCCGGATCATGCGGGAGTTTGTCGCTTGTAACTTGTGATGACGATGCAAGTGCCAACGGAGCGATGCCCTACATTGGTTTAACCGGACAAACACCCGGAGCTACACTGTATATTCGTTTTTGGAAATATTCTTCAGGAACCGGTACTTTCAGTATCTGCGTTTCCGAACCAACTGCGGCCCCACCTTGCGGTGCAAGTCCACCGGCCGGAAACTCATGTGCACTCGCAACACCAATTTGTGATTTGAATGGATATTGTGGGAACACTTCAGGTAGTTATACCGCAAATTCATGGTCTCAACTTACAAGTACTTTTTGCGGATCGCTGGAAAACAATTCGTTTTTGACTTTTGTCGCTTCTTCAACCTCTATTTCATTTGATGTTTGGGTGAATAGTTATACACTTGGGTACGGGATTCAGATCTTAATCTTCTCGGCAACCAATTGTTCGGGAGCAGTTACGCAATACGGACCATGTTACAACCCGGCTTCCGTGCCTTCCGGTCCTGTAAATATTACTGCCAACGGTTTAACGGTTGGGAATACTTACTACATTATGATTGATGGTAACTCCGGCGATGTTTGTAACTACACTATTGGTGCAAATACCGGGATTTCCTTACCTGTTGCAATTACACCGGCATCTTCAACTATTTGCCAGGGACAATCTGTTGCCTTAACGGCTTCAGGAGGAGACGGAACTTATACCTGGGACGCTTCACCTGATTTGAGTGCAACTATCGGAAGTAATGTCACCGCAACTCCGCCAACAACTCCGGGTGTATATTCTTACACGGCTAATTCTACAACAGGAAATGCACTTTGTCCGTCTGCTACTTCTGCAACAGCAACTATTACGGTCAATCCCTGTGGTTGTACAGTAACAGCAACGAATAGCGGGCCGTTTTGTTTCGGAACGGCAACTACCGTAGACTTATTTGCATCGAATGTTACGAATGCGATAACCTATTCATGGACTGGTCCGAATGGTTTTACTTCTTCTGATCAGAATCCGGTTGGAGTGGTTATTCCAACAGCTCCGGGTTCTTATGATTATACCGTTACCGTAGATGATGGCGGAACACCTTGTACATCAACTACCACAGTAATTGTGAATGCGCTTCCTACTGTGGATGCCGGATTGGACCAGACTTCTTGTGGAAATGAATCAATTATTTTGTCAGGAAGCGGCGCGCAGTCTTATGTATGGGATAACGGTGTTTCGGATGGTGTTGGTTTTATTCCAGGTGCAACAACAACTTATACTGTAACAGGAACGGATGCGAATGGATGTGAAAACACAGATCAAATAATTGTTACTGTTGAATCTTTGCCAGTTATTAGCGCCGGAAATGATCAAATGTTCTGTGCGGGTAACTCAACTACCCTGAGTGGTTCGGGAGGAGTTTCTTACAGCTGGGATAACGGTGTTACGGATGGTACATCTTTTAGCCCTTCAATTACAACAACATATACTGTAACAGGAACAGATGCAAACGGATGTGAAAATACGGATCAGGTTACAATTACGGTAAATCAGCTTCCTGCGATAGATGCCGGAACACCGCAAACGGTTTGTGCAACTGAATCTGTTATCCTGAATGGTTCGGGAGGTGTTTCGTATGTTTGGAATAACGGAATAACGGATGGAGTGTCTTTCACTCCGGCGACTACAACAACTTATACTGTAACAGGAACCGATGCAAATGGTTGTCAGAATACAGACCAGGTCACAGTAACCGTTAATCCGCTTCCAGCTGTTTCTGCAGGAAATGATCAAAGTGTTTGTATCGGCGGATCGGTGACATTGAATGGTTCCGGAGCGGTTTCATATTCATGGAACAACGGTATAACTAATGGTGCTTCTTTCGTTCCTGCTGCTACAACAACTTATACTGTTACAGGAACGGATGCAAATGGTTGTCAGAATACTGATCAGATTACTGTAACCGTGAACCCGCTGCCAACAATCAATGCAGGAGCAGATCAGAATATTTGTGTTGGAACTGCTATTGTTTTATCCGGATCAGGTGGTGTTAGCTACGCATGGTCGAATGGTGTTACAAACAATAACGCGTTTAGTCCTGGCGAAGGGACAGTTACTTATACGGTAACAGGAACAGACGCTAATGGTTGTCAGAATACCGACCAGGTTACAGTAAATGTGCTTCCAGTTCCAGTTGCAGAGATTAATTCAGGCGGAACCTTAACGGGTTACCCGGGGCTTCAGGTAACTTTTACAAACGGCAGTCAGTTTGCTGATTCTTACTCAGTTGATTTTGATAACGGACAAACTGCATCATCTGTAGTTCTGTCAGATACCTATACAAGCAGTTTCAATGTCCCAGGAATTTATGATGTTGTTTTAACTGCTTCAAACGGAATTTGTTATGACACATCTGAGATGCATGTTATTATAGTTCCTTTCGAACCATTGTCTGTGAACATACCAAATGTATTTACACCTGACGGAGATGGTACAAACGATGAATTCTATATTGAAGCAACAAATGCTGTTGAAATGAACGTCATTATTCTAAACAGATGGCAGAATTTGATTATGGAAATTAATGATCTGGCGACTCACTGGGATGGAACAATAAATGGTAATGAGGCATCTGAAGGAGTGTATTTTTTCAAGTATACGGTTAAAGGCAAGGATGGTACGACACAAACAGGGCAAGGTTTTGTCGAACTCATTCGTAAATAAATAAGTGTTAAAAAATGCAGAAAGGGAGCTAGTAGTTAGCTCCCTTTTTGTTTAATTTTGGGCATGAGAATTTTACAAGGTATTCCGGAAGGCACAATTTTCAATAATCCGATATTAACGCTTGGAACATTTGACGGCGTTCATCTAGGTCATCAAGCCATTATTTCCAGCCTTGTTCAGGAAGCGAAGGAAAAGAACAAAGAATCTATTCTTTTTACATTTCATCCGCATCCAAGAATGGTTATTTATCCCGATTCTCATTCTGTTCGCCTGATTGATACTGTAGAACAGAAACTGGAGAAGCTTGAAAAACTTGGATTGGACACTGTGATCCTTTTTCCGTTTACAAAGGAATTTTCTAGATTAACAGCAGTTGAGTTCGTTCGCGACATCCTGGTTTCTCAAATCGGGGTTTCTGAAATGCACGTAGGCTATGATCATCATTTCGGTAAAAACCGGCAGGGGTCTTTTCCTGAATTGGTAGAGTTGGGAAATCTTTACGGATTTGAAGTGAAAGAAATTAAAGCCGTTGAGGTTGGAGAAACCAGTGTAAGTTCTACCAAAATCAGGAATGCCGTAATGGAAGGAAATGTTGAATTGGCAACTCAATACATGAATCATCCGTTTCAAATAACAGGAGAAATAGTTCATGGGAAAAAGCTAGGTAGAACCATTGGGTTTCCTACGGCAAATGTAGCTGTAGATCTCACAACCAAGCTGCTGCCTAAGATTGGGGTTTACTCGGCAAAAGTTTGGCACAATCACTGCAAATACAATGGTGTCGTTAACATAGGTGTTAAACCTACGGTTTCCGGAGAAAATGTTATCACAGTTGAGGTTTTCATCTTTGATTTCGATCAGGAAATATATGGCGATATATTGCGTTTGGAATGTATTGAGCGTTTAAGAGATGAACAGAAATTCGATTCACTCGATAGTTTAAAAATACAATTGAATAAGGATGTTGAAATGGCTAAGAATAGTTTGCGTTTGTTTGATAGCAAACACGTGTAACGCGCAGGACACGCTAAAGGTTTACACCTGGGAACAAGCTTTGAATGCTTCTCCGGATACCGTTTATGGCATAGATGCATCACGAAGAAAATGGGAACACATTCCGGAAGAACTATACAGGTATACCAACCTGGTCTTTCTTGATTTGAGTAAAAACAAGCTCACAGATATTCCGGAAGAGTTTACAGAATTAAAAAAGCTGAAAGGATTGAATCTGGAACACAACAAGCTTTCAGGAAGTCCTGTTTACTTGTGCCAGCTTACGAGTTTAGTGAATCTGAATATTGGAAGAAATGAATATTCATCTATACCGAGTTGCATAGGGTATTTATCGAATCTGAAAAACTTCAATCTTTGGAGTAATCCTGTAGGATCATTGCCTGACGAAATTATGTTGTGCAAAAACCTTAAGGTTATTGACATGCGCGGAATTGTTACCGGTCCTGTGTTTCAGACGAAATGGATTGAGCAAATGCCCGATGTTCAGTGGGAATTCGACCCGCCTTGTCATTGCGCCGAATAATTTTTTTATTTTTTTTCCAACCTTTCAAAAACTCTGTCATCATAGAGTTGTCAAGAATGTCAGAGTTCTCTCTGATTGGTTTGGTAAATTGGGTTTTTAGGTTTGGAAAAGGATGTACGATGGAATACATCCTTTTTCAGTTTTATGCAGATTACAAACCTAGCTCCACCTCAATGATCTCTTTCCAGAAATCACGAATTTCAATTTTATCATAAGCAAGCATTTGAGGAACTAAACTCGCTCCTGAAAACCCCGGAGTGGTATTCACTTCAATAATGTGCGGAACGTTGTCAACCAACATGAAATCAATTCGCGCAATAGATTTCAACTGAAGCAGATCATACACCTTTTTCGAACAATCCCAAACAAGACTTTTGATCTTATCATCAATTCTTGCCGGAGTGATCTCCTGTGATTTGCCCTGGTACTTCGCTTCGTAATCAAAGAAGTCATTATCAGAAACAATTTCGGTGAGCGGAAGTGTATAGATTCCCTGTTTGGTTCTGTAAACCCCGCAGGTTACTTCTGTCCCTTTCAGGAACGATTCAATCACCACAGTTTTTCCTTCTTTAAAAGCAACATTCAGTGCATTGGTTAATTCGTCTGCCGAATTCACTTTTGAGATCCCGAAACTTGATCCGGAATCGGATGGTTTTACGAAACAGGGTAATCCAAGCTCGTTTAATATTGATTCATTACTGAATTCGTTTCTGCTACGCAGGAAAAGCGATTTTGCAACCGGAATATCAAAATTCTTTAAAAACTGGTTGCAATACCATTTATCAAAGGAAAGTTCTGATGCCAGGGCAGATGAATTTGCATAAGGAACCCCCTTAATATCCAAATATGCCTGAATTTTTCCGTTTTCACCCGGATTTCCGTGAATGTAAATAATCCCGGCATCAAGCTTTACTTCCTTTCCTTCAAAATGGTAAGAACAAGAATCAAGTGAAAAAGGGTATTGCTTTTCTTCAATCAGGGCATACCATCCGGCTTGTTTCACAACAATCTTCACAACTGTATGATTTGTTGGGAAATTTGCTTCGATCGTACCGGCGCTAAGCATAGATATATCGAATTCAGAAGAAAATCCGCCACAGAATAAACCGAAATGTGCCATTGCTTTTTTTCTGTAAAAATAGATGGAAACCGGTGAACTGGAATTCTTTTGCCGATAAAACTATTAAACAAGGGGTGTTGATACTTTTTCGGCTTGTGCAAGCGAGAATAGGGGCGATAGCGAAACATTCTTTATATATTTGTTTCACTTAAATAAGTACATGGAATTTTGGCGAAAAATCAAAGCTTTTGTTTGGAGTAAACATTTTCTTAAACAAACAGGTTATATTATTCTGGCATATATTGTTATCGTAGGTGGAGTAATCCTTTATCTTGATGCATATACCAATCATGGTGAGAAGATCGAAGTTCCGAATTTGGTTGGAATGAAATCTTCCAGTGCACAGGTCACTCTGGAAGAACTGGATTTGAAAATGGAATTACTTGATTCTGTTTATCGACCGGATTTACCACAGGGAACTATAGTCAGCCAGGACCCGCTTCCTACAAAAAAATCACTGGTTCATGTGAAGTCTGGCCGGATTATTCGTGTACAGATTTCCAAGAAAACAAACCTGGTTGAAATGCCGAGCCTCATAGATCGCTCTTACCGTTATGCCCAAAGCGTATTGGATAACCGGGGATTGAAATATCGCGTATCGTTTGTGCCTACTTCTGAAGCTGATGGAGCTGTTCAGAAACAACTGTACAACGGTAAACCAATTAAAGAAGGGTTCCGGATCCAGGTCGGATCTGTAATTACACTGGTTGTTGGTCAGAATAATGCTTCTGCACCAGTTGAGGTACCTGATTTGCAGGATCAAACAATATCTGTCGCAACTGGTCGTTTATCAAGCTTGTCACTAAGGTTGCAGATTGGAGCTTGTGATGGTTGTATGAATGCAGCGGATACTACTTCGGCAGTAATCTACGCGCAAAGTCCGGAATACCTGGAGGGTACAACTATTCCTGCCGGAACTACGATTATGGTTTCCGCTTCAAAAGCACCCTGAGAAAAAAACATAGAATGATTAAATTACTAGGAACGTTACTATTACTGGTTTCAACAACTGCTGTTTTCGGGCAGGAATCACTTGTTCCGATTGGGTTTGAGCCTCGTGGTGCAGGGAAAAAGAACACTTTGAAATCTACGGAAACGTTAGACAGTACGTTTGTGTACACTTATGATACATTAAGTCTTCCGATCCTCGATGAATTTTCTACTTCAAAATTTCAGAATCATGCTGCCGGATTTAATGATCCGAATGTAACGGAGCAGCAGTATTTTCGAATGCTGGACCTTTCCGATGTTCCGTTGCCGCCAACAGCGGCCTTTACTTCGCAAATCACGAAAAGATATTCTACGAACGCAGGAATTGATACAGAAACAAACCTGACGGCAACACAAGTCAAATTGGCTGATTTGTCAAATTATCCGCTCCAGTATTCAACGGTAAATGCTTATCCGCCGTATTATATCTTTGATACACTTGATTTTCCAAATGATCCGGATACTATCTTTATTGATTTACCAGATTACACACAAGATTCAGCACGCATATTCAGTGCTCACTTAAGCGATCAGAACGCAATCTGGGTAGATTCAATGGCTTATCGCAATTTTACGAATGCGGTTAACCCTTGGACACTGGGTGTGGCAACATTTGACGGCCTGGATGCGAATGGATATCCATATCTGTTTGGATCTACATCAACTGGCTATGCTGATTTTCTCACGTCTAAGTGTATTGATCTTTCAGGAAACATACCAAACGATTCGATTTATCTTTCCTTTATAGTTCAGCGCGAGGGTTTTGGTGATGTGCCGGAACCAAGTGATTCGCTCGTGCTGGAGTTCTTCGACAATGTTGAAAATGACTGGGATCGAATTTGGGCTATGAACGGAGGTAATTTGGGTGATTTTAAACTTGGACATATTCGGATTTCTCAGGCGAATTATTTAACTGATGGTTTTCGTTTCCGCTTTAAAAATTATGGTGGGTTATCAGGAATGCTTGATGAGTTTCATCTTGACTACGTTTATCTTCGTACAGGATCAGGTTTCCAGGATACATTGCTGAAAGATTTCGCATTTGTGTACCCGGTTGGTTCGTTGATTGAAACCTATACACAGGTGCCCTGGGATCATTGGGTGAATGATCCGACTCACATGAATCCGAATGTGCAGGTTACAGTACGTAATGGTTCAAATATTGACGAAAACTGGAGTAATGGAAATGTAGATATTAAAGTAGCCGGGGTTACAGAGGGTAATTTTACATTAATAGGTCAGGATTTGGCAAATGGCGAACTGAACTACGGGCCGCGAACGGTTTACCAGTCCTATCATGATTTTTCAGGAGGTTATTCATTCTCAACAACTCCTCCGGCCGAAGAAAAAACGTTCGACATTATTGCAACGGCTACTGCTCCTTTCGCGCATATTGCAGTAAATGACACCAGTTATACCAAACAGGTATTCAGTAACGAATACGCTTACGACGACGGATCTGCAGAAATGGGTTACGGGGTTACTGGTACTCAGGCCAGATTTGCGTATCGTTTTGATCCTTATGAAGCGGATACACTGATAGGTGTGAAAATTCATTTTGTCCCAACAATTACGGATGTCTCGGATAAACTTTTCCTTTTAACAGTTTGGGCAGATAACAACGGAGTTCCCGGAAATGTTCTTTACACAGATGATTTCTTTAATTCGCGGTTCCCGGTTTACGAAGATGGAAGAGGTGTGTTTACGGACTATTATTTACCGGATACATTTGTCTCTCTCGCACAGGCACCTTTTTATGTTGGGTACCGACAAATAGATGCCGACAGATTAAATGTAGGTTTCGACAGGAATAACAACAATCAGTCAAAAGGATTCTATTCACTGAACGGCGGCGTTACCTGGACTGGTACAACCATGGCCGGAAGTCCGATGATTCGTCCGGTGTTTTCTACAAGTAATAATTATGACCTTGGTGTTTTTGAAAACAAACCTGCCGTTGTTAACTGGATGGTCTACCCGAATCCTACCAACGGATTGTTTACCATTCGTTTTGAACAGGCAGAATCATACCTGGGTGCTGTTGTCCGTTCAATTAGCGGACAAGTAATCGGAACGCTTTCTAAAGAAGAAACTTCCTTTTCCCTGGAGAATTATCCACAGGGAATGTATTTTATTGAAGCTATCGGAGTTCCATCGATGGCTAAAGTTGTTCGTCAATGATAGAAGAAGAGTTAATAAACGATTCTGAACAGGAAGAAGAGTTATTTGAACATTATCGTTTTAAGGCAGATCCGGGACAGGAAATGGTCCGTATTGATAAATACCTGATTGATCGCCTGCCGAATACTTCCCGTAACAAAGTTCAGTTTGCAGCTAAGAACGGAAACGTACTTGTTAATTCGAAAACAGTAAAACCAAATTACAAAGTAAAACCGCTCGATGAGGTTTCTATTGTAATGCCTTATCCTGTTCGGGAAATCGAATTGATTCCTCAGGATATTCCGCTGGATATTATTTATGAAGATGATCAATTGATTGTGCTCAATAAACCGGCCAATATGGTGGTGCATCCGGGTTATGGAAATTATTCCGGTACGCTGGTGAATGCTTTGGTATTTCATTTCGACAATCTGCCTAATGGCATTCAGAATTATTATGGACGTCCCGGGTTGGTTCATCGTCTGGACAAACACACCACCGGAATCATGGTGATTGCGAAGACCGAGCTTGCTTTAACAAATTTGGCCCGACAATTTTACGAACGAACTACCGAGCGCAGATATCATGCGTTGGTTTGGGGAGATGTAGCGGAAGATATGCGAATTGAAGGACATGTAGGACGATCATTAAAAAACAGAAAGGTAATGACCGTTTTTCCTGAAGGAGATCATGGGAAGCATGCAGTTACTCATGTAAAAGTTCTGG
Source organism: uncultured Flavobacteriales bacterium (assembly GCA_946479985.1). Next base: position 6,624 of record CAMLIF010000058.1, on the reverse strand, counting down.
AAAGATTTGGTTTGGTAACTTTAGTTGAATGTAAACTTGAAACAGGGCGTACCCATCAGATCCGAACACACATGAAATGGAAAGGACATGTTCTTTTTCATGATTTGGAATATGGCGGAGATACCATTGTAAAGGGAACGGCGAGCAGTAATTACAAGCAATTCATTTCCAATTGTTTTGAGTTGCTTCCAGGGCAGGCGCTTCACGCAAAGTCGCTTGGATTCACACATCCGACCACTGGAAAACGGCTTCAGTTTGAGTCTGATTTACCAGAAGGATTCGCCGCTGTGCTGGAGAAGTGGCATACAAATCGAACTATTTGATTTATAACAATTTCATATTGAACTGTATTTTTTTTGCTGTCGCAGTACTAGAATTAAAATTTTTAGGTTAATTTCGGCAAGCTTGATTTACCTTCGGATATGTTGTAGAACGTAACTTTTTAGTTCAAAAACAGTATATTCGAGAAACTTTAACATATTGCTCCTTGCTATGAACGTTAAAAAAATAATTCTTTTGTTGGCTGCTTCGGTTGCCCTTAATGCAAATGCACAAAGTAAAAAGGCGTTGAAAGATGCCCAGTTAACTTATGCGAGTGAAAACTATTGTGAAGCTGCTTCCAAAATGGCAATCGCTTATACGAAGATCACTAAGAACACGCCAAAAGCCCTTTCTTTGAAAGCTGAATATGCTTTCAAAACAGGAGAGTCTTTTAGAAGAATTGATGATGCTGCTCAGGCTGTAACATGGTTCGAAAAAGCGATTTTGCTGAAATACCATGAGAAAGATCCTATCGTGTATTTATATACTGCAGATATGTATCGCATGTTGGCTGATTTTGTCAAAGCTGAGGCTAACTATAAATTGTATCAGGAGAAAGTTCCGGATGATGCACGTGCTGAAATCGGGATTAAAAGCTGTCAGATGAACCAGGAGTTCAAAGCAAACAGAACGCGCCATACAATTACGAATGTAAGTGCATTGAATACGGATGGATTTGATATGGCCCCAATGTTTATTGATAAAAAAGACGTGCAATTGGCTTTCACTTCTACATCTGAGAAATACGGAATCCAGGGTGGAAAAGACGAAGATCCAATTTCTTGTTCATCTTACTCGGATATTTTTGTTGCTGAGATAGATAAAAAAGGTCAGTTCACGAAAGTTATTCCGATTGTTGGAGACTCAATTAATACAGAAGACAATGAAGGCGCTGTTTGTATTGATGGTCGTGCAAAACTTATGTTCTTTACACGTTGTCCGAATGTGAAAAAAGAAAACATGGGTTGTGAAATCTGGATGTCAGAAGCAGGAGGAAATAAATGGGAAAAACCCGTGAAACTTTCGTTAAAAAGCAATGATACAGTTTCAATTGGACATCCTTGTGTTACTGAAGATGGTAAGTTTTTGATCTTCGTTTCTGATGACGCTTCAGGTTTGGGAGGCAGAGATTTATGGTGTTCTGAATACGATAAACGTGCTGGTACCTGGTCGGCTCCGAAAAACATGGGTCCTGAAATCAATACGGCAGGAGACGAAATGTTTCCTACATTCTCGAAAAACGGAGATTTGATCTACGCCTCTAACGGACTTCCGGGAATGGGCGGTTTGGATATGTTCCGTGCTGCTCGAGTTGGGACTGAAAACAAATGGGAAAACCCAACAAACTATGGTTCTCCGATCAATTCGGATTTCAATGACTATGCAATGGTTGAAGTAGATGACCGTAAAGGTTATTTTACATCAGAGCGTAAAGGTGTTGTTGGTGATAACTTACGCCCGGATATCTATATGTACGAAATGCCTCCGAATATCTTCTCTTTGTGTGTGAATGTGTTCGACTTATCGGACAAAAAACGCCAAACGAAAATTGAAGGAGTAAAAGTAGTTGTTCAGGGAAGTGTTGCAGCGGATCGTTGGGAAGGACTTACAACAAAAGATGGTTCTATCTGTTGGGACAAAAAACCGAACAACGACCGTTACATCAACGAGAATAGTAGTTACAGCATTACCATTGCAAAAGAAAAATACTACGAAAACAAAACTCCGGCACAGTTTACTACTGTAGGATTAACATTCAACCAGGATTTCGTAATTGATATGGGATTACTTCCGATTAAACCAATTCGTTTACCTGAGGTACGTTATCCGTTGGCAAAATGGACATTCGTAAACGATTCTTCATGCATGTCTCTGGATTCATTGAATTATGTAATTACATTACTGGATGAATTCCCGGGATTAGTATTAGAGTTGAGTTCTCATACGGATCCACGTGGAGGAAAAATTTACAACCAGGTGCTTTCTGAAAACCGTGCTAAAGCTTGTTATGAATACCTTGTGAAAGAAAAAGGTGTTGATCCTCGCCGTATTATTCCGGTTGGAAAAGGTGAGATGGAGCCTCGTACAATGTACTTAAAAGATGGAATCTATTTCGAAGCACAGGATAAGGAAGCCAGTCGTGCGGAAGTCCGGATGACAGAAGCGTATATGGCGCCGTTCAAAAAGGATAAAAAGAAATTTGAACAATTACAACAGTATAACCGTCGTACGGAAGGTAAAGTGGTAACATTGGATTTCGATCCGAAAACTGCTCCTCCTGCAAATCCGGATTACCTGGTGTTTAAAAAATTACCTCCTTCAAACAAATAGAAGATAGAAATATTAAAAGCCCCGACCTTTATAGTCGGGGCTTTTTTGTTTTGGTGAAGCTTAACTAAATCTGGCATCTGCAGTAAAAGAATAGTTCTCATCATCGAAATCGGATAAATAGGCTTCGGTGAATTTTACCCGGTTTTTCGTACCTTCGCGTTTTCAATTTCATCATGTCCGACATTCGATACAATTTAAGAGGAGTTTCCGCAGGAAAAGAAGAGGTTCACAACGCAATTAAAAACGTAGACAAGGGTTTGTTCCCACAGGCGTTTTGTAAAATTGTTCCCGACTATCTTACCGGAGATCCTGAATATTGTATTGTAATGCACGCTGACGGGGCCGGTACCAAATCTTCCCTGGCCTATATGTATTGGAAAGAAACAGGTGATGTTTCTGTTTGGAAAGGGATTGCCCAGGACGCATTGATCATGAATATTGATGATTTGCTGTGTGTTGGAGCAACCGAGAATATCCTGCTTTCATCAACTATTGGGAGAAATAAAAATTTGATCACCGGTGAAGTAATTGCTGCGATTATTAACGGAACAGAAGAATTATTGCAAACTCTGCGTGAGCAGGGAATCGGTATTTTTTCTACCGGTGGTGAAACAGCTGATGTTGGTGATTTAGTGAGAACGATCATTGTAGATTCGACGGTTGTTTGCCGTATGAAGCGATCTGAAGTCATTTCAAATCACACTATTCAGGCAGGCGACGTAGTTGTTGGACTGGCTTCTTACGGTCAGGCAACGTACGAAACAGAATATAACGGTGGAATGGGGTCTAACGGACTAACGTCTGCCCGCCACGATGTTTTCTCGAAAGTTTTGGCTGAGAAATATCCTGAAAGCTTTGATGCGGCTGTTCCTTCGGATCTGGTTTATTCAGGTACAAAAGGATTGACAGAGAAAATTGCAGGTGTTCAGCTGGATGCAGGAAAACTGGTTTTGTCGCCAACGAGAACTTATGCTCCGGTTATTAAAGCAATTTTAGATAAACACCGTTCTTCGATTCACGGAATGGTTCATTGTTCGGGCGGTGCACAAACGAAAGTGCTGCATTTTGTAAATGATGTTCACGTGATCAAAGACAATTTGTTTCCGATTCCGCCATTGTTCAAAATGATCCAGGAAGAGTCCGGAACTGATTGGAAGGAAATGTATAAAGTGTTCAATATGGGGCACAGAATGGAAGTTTATGTTCCTCAGAATGTAGCTCAGGAAATTATTGCTATTTCAGAATCTTTTGGTATTGATGCTCAAATAATTGGTCGTGTTGAGGTAATGGATGGCAAACAAGTAACTGTTCGCTCAGAGGTTGGTGAGTTCCAGTACAACTAAGAAATTATGCAAGAGTTATTGAATAAATTAGAAGCTATTCACTTTCGTTTCGTGGAAGTGGGTAAAATGATAACCGATCCGGAAATTATTTCGGATATGGAACGCTATGTCAGGTTAAATAAGGAATACCGTGATTTAGAGCAAATCAATCATTCATACTTAACATATAAGAACTTACTCGATAATTTGAAGAATGCCAGAGAGCTTTTGGAAACGGAAACAGATCCCGAGATGCGCGAAATGGCAAAAATGGAAATCGACGAGCTGGAAACGAAACGTCCTGATTTAGAAGAGGATATTAAAGTTCAATTGATCCCGAAAGATCCGGAAGATGATAAAAATGCCATTATAGAGCTTCGTGCCGGAACCGGTGGTGATGAAGCATGTATTTTTGTTGAGGACATTTTCAGAATGTACACCATGTTTTTCAAGGAAAAGGGCTGGAGATATGAGATTGTGAACTCGTCTGAAGGAACCGTAAAAGGTTATAAGGAAGTTTCCATGAGTGTTGAAGGTGAAGGAATCTACGGAATGTTGAAGTTTGAATCGGGTGTTCACCGTGTTCAGCGTGTTCCTGAAACAGAATCTCAGGGGCGTGTGCACACTTCTGCAATTACAGTGGCGGTTTTACCTGAAGCCGAAGAAGTAGATTTTGAACTGGACATGAATGATGTACGTAAAGATACGTTTCGTGCATCCGGAGCGGGTGGACAGCATATTAACAAAACAGAATCTGCTATCCGCTTAACGCATATTCCAACAGGAACCGTGGTTGAATGTCAGGACGGGCGTTCACAGCATAAAAATTTAGCGCAGGCAATTTCAGTATTGCGTTCCCGTCTGTACCAGGCAGAATTAGATCGTTTGCATAATGAACGGGCTGCCCACCGAAAAACATTGGTCTCAAGTGGTGACCGTTCGGCTAAAATCCGGACATACAATTATCCGCAAGGAAGGATTACCGATCACCGCATTAACAAAACCATGTACAATCTTGGAGTTTTCATGAACGGGGATATCCAGGAGATGATCGATTCATTGAAAATGGCAGAAAATGCAGAAAAAATGAAAGGCGAAGGAGTTCAATAATCTTAAACTTTCACAATTTATTTGAATATCGGTGGAATGTACCTCCTAAATCAATTAAAGGTTGCATTTTTGCCCCAAATTTTGAATTAGATGAGAACAAAGCTTCTGCTGCTTGCAATCTTTTTCTGCTCCCATTCTCTGTTCGCACAAACGAACGCCACCTTGAGCGGAACTATTACCGATAAATCAGACGGTGAAGATGTTATTGGTGCCCAAATTAGAGTAAAGGGCAGTTCTATGGGAACAGTAACCAATGAATATGGTTTCTATTCACTTACTCTTCCGCAAGGAACTTATTCTATCATTTTTTCATTTCCGGGTTACAAGGATATCGTTGAAGAGATTAATCTTTCTGCTGATGTACGTAAGGACGTCATTATAGAAATTGTCGGAAAAGCGACTGAAATTGAGGAAGTAATTATTTCCGGTACTCAACCCGATGAGAACGTGCGCGATCCGTTGATGGGTGTTGAACGCCTTGACCCAAAAGAACTTGCAAAACTTCCGGTAATTTTCGGTGAAAAAGATATTATTAAAACTATGCAGCTTTTACCTGGTGTGAAAAGTGCCGGAGAAGGAGGCTCAGGGTTTTATGTTCGAGGTGGTGCAGCTGATCAGAATTTGATTTTACTTGATGAAGCACCTGTATACAATGCTTCCCATTTACTTGGATTTTTCTCAACTTTCAATTCCGATGCATTGAAAGATGCATTTCTCTATAAAGGAAATCAACCTGCAAATTTTGGCGGACGGCTTTCTTCCGTTATGGATGTGAGAATGAATGAAGGAAACAATAAGCGTTACAACGTTGGGGGCGGAATTGGTTTGATTTCTTCCCGTTTAAGCGTTGAAGGTCCATTGGTAAAAGATAAAAGCTCGTTCCTGATCACCGGAAGAAGAACCTATGCAGATGTTTTCCTGAAATTGACTGATCGTTTCAAAGACAACAAGTTGTATTTCTACGATTTGAACACCAAATTGAATTACAAGCTTGGGAAGAAAGACAAGATTTATTTATCGGGTTATTTCGGAAGAGATGTTCTTGGTTTAGGAACTACTTTCGGGATTGATTGGGGAAATGCAACAGGTACAGCACGTTGGAATCACATTTACAACTCTAAATTGTTCTCAAACACATCTTTCATTTACAGCAGTTTTGATTACAAATTCAAGATCAAGACGGATGATATCGAATTCAGTATCAAGTCGAAAATTGAAGACATTAACGTAAAACATGAATTTCAGTATTATTTGAATCAGCGCCATAAGTTTAAGTTCGGATTGAATTCAATTCTTCATGGAATTGTTACCGGACAGGTTGAAGCAAATGAAGCAGCCGGGTTCAATGTGAAAAAACTGACTCCTAACAAAACTTTCGAGAACGCAGTGTTTTTCTTAGATGAATGGTCCGTTTCCGAAAACATCAATGTGAATTTTGGTGTTCGCGGGAGTTCCTTATCTGTAATGGGGAACGGTGATGAAATGTATACTTACGACACAGAAGGTGCAGTTGCAACAACAACCATTTATGACAATAATT
>CAMLIF010000057.1 GCA_946479985.1 uncultured Flavobacteriales bacterium | reverse complement strand
CCGTCGGCGAGGAAGACCTCCGCGGTGGCCTCCGGCTTCTTGAAGTAGCCCTTGGCGATATTGCCGCCCCGCCCCAGGATCTCTCCGTCGGGCGCGATGCGCACCTCCACTCCCGGCAGCGGCAGCCGAACAGCAATTTGTATGAATCAACCCAATCAAAACTACTTCAATTCCATTTTTTCGATCTGTTTGAAGATTTGAATAATCATGTAAAACGATTGAATGAGTTGAACCCGACAATTATTGTGGCTCAGCCTTCTATGCTCTGTTTACTTGCTCATCAAATAGAATCGGGATCCCTGAATATCAAACCTGAAAAGGTTATTTCCGTTGCAGAAGTGTTGAATCAGGAAGATTCAAATTATCTCGAAGGCGTTTTTGACCAGAAAATTCACCAGGTTTATCAATGTACAGAAGGCTTTCTGGCAACAACATGTTCTGAAGGGAATCTTCATTTTAATGAAGACTTTTTGATTATCGGGAAAAACTATATCGACGATGACAAAAAACGTTTTCATCCCATTATTACTGATCTCTTTCGTGAGACACAGCCTGTTGTTCGTTATGAATTGAACGATATTATTCTGGAATCGAACGAAAAATGTAGTTGTGGTAGTTCGTTCCTGAGAATCGAACAGATTGAGGGAAGATCCGACGATATTCTTTACTATTTCAATAAAAATGGAGTAGAAGTGCGCTTTTTCCCTGATCTGATCAGGAGAACAATTGTGCTTGCTCACGAAAACATTACTGATTACAGCTTTATTCAGAAGAGCGAAACAATTGCTGAATTGTATGTTCAATCAAATGATTTGGAAGTAAAAAATGCAGTAAAACAAGCCCTTTACGAGTTGTTCAGATCTCATGGAATTGAAGATCTCCGGATTCTTCATACAGCAGAATCACCATTTCAATTGGGAAATAAGAAAAGAAGAGTCAAAAATGAAAGTACAAAGACCAATTAAGATCATCGCAAGCGGAAGTTATCTTCCTGCGGCTGTCTCTTCTGAAGAACTGGAAGAGAAACACGGCTTGTTGTCGGGTTGGTCCAAAAACTTCTCAGGTGTAACCAACCGACATCATGTAACCTTTGAAACCAATGGTTACATGGCGAAAATGGCCATTGAAAATGCGCTTTCAAAAGCGAAAATGAATTTAAGTGAAATTGATCTGATCATTTCTGCCAGTGCCACTTATGATTATCCTTTACCAAGTCGGTCGAGTATTATCAAAAGCCTGCTGGATGGCGGACTGGAATTGAATATTGCAACACTGGACGTTGATACAACCTGTTTGAGTTTTGTAAACGCATTCGACATTGCTTCGCGCTATCTTGACGGAGATCAATATAAAAACATTGTTATCGTAAGTTCCGAAATTGCCAGCAAAGGATTGCATTCAAAACGCCCGGAAATGTTGACCCTTTTTGGAGACGGTGCCGCTGCTGTAATTGTCTCTTATGACGAAACCGGTAAATCAGGAGTAATTAAAAGCAGCTTCAGGACGTATTCGCAAGGTGTGGAGCATACAATTATCCGTGGAGGAGGAAACGTGAATTTCTTTAAAGAAGTCCCGTACAGTGAAGATCTGCATTCATTTGATATGAACGGAATTCAATTGTTGAAATTAACGAAGAAGGAAGTTCCCGGATTTATGGACGATTTTTTCAGGAACCTGGAAATTGGATTTACGGATGTAGATGCAATTATCCCGCATCAGGCATCAAAAACGGGTACAGATTTGGTGAAAAGCCTGTTTGAATTTAAGGAAGGCTGTTACAAAACCAATTTGGAACAATATGGAAACTGCATTGCGGCATCTATTCCGTTGCTATTACACGAATTAATTGAAGTCGGAGCAATCGAAAGAGGTCAAACGTGTTTTTTAGTTGGAACGTCAGCCGGATTTTCAATTGGCGGAACACTTATTCGATATTAAGCTATGCAAAACACAGATTTAATGATCGGTAACGGGCTTTTGCTGCTATTTGTTATTATCGAGGCATGTATTGTCGTTTTCTACATGAAAGAAACGCTGCCGTGGAAGGAATTGATCATGAATTTGAATTCAGGGCACATTCTACTCTGGATTTTCAGAGGATTGGAGGTTTCGGCCTATTTTTATTCCGTTCAATTTCTGAGTTTGCATTTGGTTGATTGGCTTCCATACTGGTTACAGTGGATTTTAGCATTTCTACTCTGGGATTTTATGTTTTACTGGCTTCACAGAACGCATCATTACTTCAGAATTTTGTGGAACGTTCACGTTGTACATCACGAAGGAGAACATTTTAGTTTGTCGTTAGGAATTCGAAATTCCTGGTATTCTTCACTTACTTCGTTTCCGTATTTCGTTATTCTGGCGGTTTTGGGCTTCCCGGTCGAATTATTTGTAGCCGTTTCTTCTATTCATTACTTTATTCAGTTCTACAATCATAATCACTTGATAAAAAACAGCGGCTGGCTCGATTTGATCCTGGTAACCCCAAAGCATCATCGGGTTCATCATGGCCGGAATAATCCGTATATCGATAAGAATTTCGGAGGAACACTCGTTTTGTGGGATAAGTTATTCGGGACTTTCCAGGAAGAACAGACCGAAAATCCTGTTGAATTCGGGATCGATCACCCGGTTGGAAGTTACAATCCGGTTTGGGTGAACAATGTTCCGTTTGTAAAACCACTTTCAAAATGGATGATCAGCGTTCAAAAGCCATTAGTTTACCCAACTTTACTGCTTGTTTCAGGAGCTTTGCTGCTTTTTGCGCTGCTTCTCGCATTTATCAATTTTGAAGATGTATGGAAACCTGAAATCAAATGGGTTTGGTTCGGAATGGTATTCCTGGGAACAATTGCAAACGGGTTATTATCAGAAGGAAAACGTCTGGGAGTCTGGCTGTGGACAGTACTAGCCATTCCTGTTTCACTATCCATTCTTACAACTTATTCATTAGAGCACACAGGGTTGATTGTATTGCTTTTGATAACTTTTCTTCACGGATTATCGACTATCGTTTGGTTTTTAAGATGTAAACTATCGCTTTAATTAAATTTATTTAAAAATTTGGAAAACAATCGATTAGATAATATTGATATTTTAAGGATCTACCTCAGTGTTGTTCGCTGCAGCATTCATTCCGCAGTTCCTTATATGGTTACGAAAGCGCCAATCTGGCCTTTAGATGATAAAGGATCGTGGTTCTTTGATGCTTATATTTTTGTCGTTCACTTGTTTGCAATGGAATTGTTTTTTGTCTTATCAGGTTACATGTTCGCGATGCAGCTGGCAAAGAAAACTGTAAGAGTCGTTATTTTGGACCGGCTAAAACGAATTGTTGTTCCAATGATCATAGGGATTTTTCTGTTTGTTCCGATTGTTTTAAGCTTTTTCTATCTGAAACCTTACAATACCTACGAATGGTTTTCTGCAGACCGGCTCATGACAGCATATTCGAAAGCCTGGGAAATTGGATTGTCTAATTTCTTCCCAACCGGACATTTGTGGTTTTTATACTATCTCTGCCTGTTTATGGCCTTTGTAATGGTTTTTAATAAGCTTTCTGACCGCTTTGAAGCCTTCAAAGTATCCGTTTCGGTAAAAGTTTGTATTCTTTCCGGAATTGTTATTTCCATTTTCAGTATGTACTTCATGAAACGCTGGATCGTTGATAATCCGCTGACATTTTTACCGGAATGGCCGTCCTTACTGCATTATTTCATCTTCTTCCTGATTGGAATAGCCTTATTCAACCTAAAAAGTTATGCTCACTTTCTTAGTAAGAATGCTAATAGAATGCTTTGGATCGGTTTCATTACAGGGATTCTTGCTTTGGTCCCGCAAATGATGGCCAAGCGTACAGATTTGTCCTGGTACGAATTGATTCGATTTGCCGGAATAAGCTTTTCAATTTCCGCAACTTACCTTATTACACTTGGCTTGTGGGGGAAATGCCTGCAAATCAAAAGATCAACTACACGAATTGAGAAGTACTTTGCTGGTGCTTCATACTGGATTTATTTGTCTAATATGGTTTTTGTACTGATTATCCAACTGATCCTAATCCCACTTTCACTAAACGTTTTCCTGAAATTTGGTTTGACACTGGTCGGTGGGATAGGGCTAAGTACACTTACATATCACGTTTTTGTTAGAAGAACTTGGTTTGGGAGTTTACTGTCGATGAGAAAGAGATAAATGACGTTCCGGAACCAATTCATCCGAAAAATGAGATATCATATTAATTAAATAATTAGTTTAATTTTATCTATTTGTTTGTCAGTTATTTATTAGGTATTAATTAAACTTATTGTTTTAATTTGTAATCCGCATTTTTACTTAAAGTATTCAATCTTGAGTCTCTAATCTCCAGTCGTTCAATATTATTAACATTTCTTAAGTCTTTCTAAACAATCTCAATCGTTTTTCAGCGTTAAAACACAGATTTCGAAAAGATGACAGATAAGAAAAATTCTACTCTAAAGAATCGATTAAATAGTTTCAAATACGCTTTCAATGGTTTGGGAGTGTTGTTTCATGAAGAGCCTAATGCGCGAATTCATGCAATTTGCGCTGTTCTGGTCGTTGTTCTGGGTTTTGTCCTGCAGATTTCCTTAATGGAATGGGTAGCTGTTGTTGTAAGTATTGGACTTGTGATTGCCTTCGAGCTAATGAATTCTGCGATAGAAGTCTTTTGCAATCACGTAACTCCGGAACAAAACCGGACCATTAAGAAAATAAAAGATTTGTCGGCTGCAGCAGTGCTCATTTCAGCAATTGCAGCGTTCACTATTGGACTAATTATCTTCTTACCTAAAATCATAGTTTTATGTTGTCACGCCTGAAAGAAACAAATCGATTGAACATTACGGTTCTTATTGGGCTGATGAGCATTTTTTGCCTGGTTGTGTCCGTATTTCGCGTCGATTATTCGAATACACATCATTTTCTATTCTTAAACTGGAATTTATTCCTGGCATTTTTTCCATGGGCATTGACTTCTTTGGCAATTTTGTATCCTAATTTCCAAAAAAGCAAAGTTGTTATTTTTTTCCTGCTGTTTGTGTGGCTTATCTTTTTTCCGAATGCTCCTTATATTCTGACAGATCTTTTTCACCTGAGTCATAATTCATCTATGCCAATCTGGTTCGATCTGTTATTGATCTTGTCCTTTGCCTGGACAGGCCTCATTTACGGTTTTATGAGCTTGTGGGATATTGAAGAAATGTTGTTGAAATTCCTGACTGGAAAACAGGTGACGGCGATTTCAATTTGCTGCATGTTTTTGGGCGGATTCGGGATTTACCTAGGAAGATACCTGCGTTGGAATAGCTGGGATATTCTGAATAGACCTTCCTCACTTTTGACAGATGTTGCCAATCGGTTTATTTATCCGTTCGATCATATACGAACATGGGGCTTAACTTTGTTTATGGGAATATTTCTTACGATGCTTTATTTTACTTTTAAGATTTTCCGAAAAGGGATAGTTACTAAAACGCTGTAACAACGGGAAAATTCATCGTTAAAAGGGAGATATTTGACACGATTCGGAAGAACAGATTGTTGTTAATAACCTGTGAAATGTTTTTTGTGACCGGTTCATAAAAATCGTAACTTTAATAGAAGAAAAAACACGCTATGTTTGATTGGGAAGATGAAACACAAGAAAATCACCTAAATGATGATTTAGCACGCTTCGAGCAGCAATATAACTCCAACGATTTCGGGTTTTACGACAGCGATTGTCTGGAAGGAATTATCGATCATTACCTGATCAACGGATATTATACCAAAGCAGAAGCTGCAGCAGAAGTCGGAATTCAGCAATATCCTTTTTATACTCTGTTCGCGATTAGAAAAGCACAGGCTATGTCAGGGCTCGGTAAGCTGAAAGAAGCATTGAATATTTTGGAGCCGATTGAGCGCGTAGATCCTGCTTCGCTGGATATGCTGTTGACAAAAGCAACAATCTTTTCTCAATTGAGAGATAATAAGAATGCTATCAAGTATTTCCGTACTGCATTAGAACATGCCGAGGAGGAAGATCGTGATGAAATCTATTTGGATCTTGCGAATGAATTGGAACAAGTCCGAGATTTCAAAGGTGCGGTGGATGTATTGGAGTCAGCAATGATAACAAATCCAAAAAACGAAGGCGCGCTTTACGAATTGGCTTTTTGTCTCGATCAACTTGGCGATATGGAACGCGCTATTCAATCGTATCACCGATTTTTAGATGATAATCCCTATTCGTTTACCGCCTGGTATAATCTGGGGAACACTTTTTCTAAATGCGAACGTTTTACTGAAGCCGTTACTGCTTATGAATACAGTTTGGTTATCAACGAGCGCTTTTCTCCGTCTTATTTCAATATGGGAAATGCCCAGTTGACACTGGAGTTGTATAATGAATCAATTGAATCTTTTGAAAAGTGTCTGGAGATAGATGGGGAAGACCCGCTGACTTATTGTTATTTGGGTGAAGCATACGAACATTTGGAAGATTTGGATAAAGCCTGGGATTTTTATCAAAAAAGCCTGAACCTGGCGCCAACATTAGCTGAAGCGTGGCTTGGGCTCGGAATCGTGAAGGATTTGCAGGGAAAACCAAATGAGAGTTTACACTACATTGAGCGTGCAATCGAAATTGAGCCTTTGATGGATGGATATTTCCATGTGTACGCAGGAGCTTTGGAAAACGCAGGATTTTTGGATAAAGCGGAAGAAGCTTATCTGAAATGTTTGGAACTGGACCCGGGAAATGAAGATGCTTTTTTTGATTATGTGGATTATTTGATGGATCATCGCCCAACAGAAGCGCGCCCGTATGTGGAAGATTTCCTTGGTAAGAACAATTATTTCTTCGCCATTTTGCCAATTATTTATCTCAACGCAATTTCAGGTCGCTTGAATGATGCAAAACTGCTTCTTGTTGAAAGTTTGTTCGCAAACCGTGAAAAAACACTGGATATATTCGAGCGTTATCCTGATCTGAATGAAATTCCTGAAATCGTTGAGTTGACCAAAAAATAACCTTATTTACTGTAGTGACAAGTTGCAACTTGTCACTACAGTTTAATTGTTAACTTTAAGAAGTTGATTTCTCATTCGGATTGAACAGATTTTATGATCGTAGTTCCTTCTTAAATGTGTAAATTTGACCCGTTAAAAACACAATTTACGACAACTATGTCTTTGAATTTTTCATTACCATATATCCCTGAACGCGCTACTCAACCAAGAAACCATGGCATCACTATGATGATGGATAAAGGTTTAGGGTTAACTGAAGCAAAAAACTTTATCGAAGCATCCGGCCATTTGACTGATATTGTGAAATTCGGCTTCGGAACAGCATTTGTAACTGCAGATTTAGAGAAGAAACTGGATTTGTACCGGGAAGCAAATCTACGTCCGTATTTTGGAGGAACTTTGTTTGAAGCATTTCATGCTCGTGGTCGTTTCGAAGACTACATGCGTTTGCTGGATAAATATAAGATGGAACTGGCGGAAATTTCTGATGGTTCAATTATCATCAATCACGATGAAAAGTTAGAGTTGATTGCAAAATTGGCTAAAACAAGAACTGTACTTTCAGAAGTTGGTTCGAAAGATTCCGGTATATTAATCAGCCCGAATCGTTGGATCAAAATGATGAGCTCTGAATTGGAAGCCGGTTCGTGGAAAGTTATCGCTGAAGGAAGAGAAGCTGGAAATGTGGGTGTTTTCCGTCCAAATGGAACAGCGCACACAATGCTTATCAATAAAATCATTGCTCACGTAAAACCGGAGGATATTTTGTGGGAAGCACCACAGAAAAATCAACAGGTTTGGTTTGTAAAATTGTTCGGAGCAAATGTAAACCTCGGAAATATTGCGCCTAACGAAGTGATTCCTTTGGAATGTCTGCGTTTAGGTTTAAGAGGTGATACATTCTTCGAATTTTTGCCAAGCGATTACGCAGAACGACTAAAACAAGTTGAGTCTGACGAACCGGAGGATGAATAAGTCGTAGCTGATTTATTTCCTGAAGTTTTACAGAACACATTTCACTGACATGCGTTAAGATGGAATTCCAGTCAAGAGTATTTCGCGGACATTCAGGTCCTGTTTATGCCCTGGCACATGATCAGGAATTCGTTTACAGCACAAGTTCCGATCGATTTGTTACGCGCTGGAATCTTGAAACGGGTGAACAGGACAGATTCGCTGTTCAACTCGATTCTCCCGCGTATTGCATCTTTGTCAAAGAGTCGATTCTTTTTGTTGGCTGTAATAATGGTACGGTGCGGGCAATAGATCTTATCACCAAAAAACTTTTGTGGGAACTGAACCGTTTTGGAAAATCTGTCTTTGCTCTTTGCTGGTCGAACGCTCTGAACTTATTGCTCATTGGTGATCAGGAAGGAAATCTATATGCCATCGATGAAACTGGTAATTTTTCCTGGTATTTTCCTCTCGATTCAGGTAAGATCAGAGTCATAAAGGAATTCGGAGCAGCATTTTTGGTGGGCTCTCAGGATGGAAAATTGCGGGCTTTTCAAACACCGTCTCTGAATGAGATCTGGTCATCAAAAGTACATGAAGGAAGTGTTTACTGCGTTCTGAAAACTGAAAACGGTTACGTAAGCGGTGGATTGGATGGTCATGTAACCCAACTCTCGGAAAACGGTACGATTATCAAAAAAATCCCGGTTCACTATCAGTCTGTTTATGCAGTTGAATTATTTGAAGATGGATTTGTGACCTGTTCCAAGGATAAAACAATTAAAGTGTGGACCAGGGAATGGAGAATCCTGCAAAAGATTGATGGAGCAGGTGCCCATTTGAAATCTGTAAATGCGTTGTTTTCGCTGCAAGATGGTTTTGTTACTGCAAGTGATGACAAAACAATACGTTTTTGGAATAAGATTTGATAAAGGCGTGTCAAGTTTGTACATTTGATCATCATGAATGATTCGCCTTTTTATCAGCAGAAACCAATACTCGAACAAGAAAAGAAATCGGCCCGGTCCATTGGACTGACTTTTTTCTCTATGGCCTTATTCGTATTGACCTATTGCCTGTTCATTGATTCAGATTTGATTTTCATTTCATTGATCGTCGGGGTGCTTTTTATACATGAATTAGGTCATTTCCTCTTCATGAAGTTGTTCGGCTATGAAAATGTGCGGATGCTTTTTGTTCCCTTAATGGGAGCTTTTGTTCATGGGAAGAAGGAATCATACACACAATGGCAGCAAGTGTTAGTTGTGATCGCCGGCCCAATTCCGGGAATTATCTTTGGTTTGATTTGCTGGTATATTGGCTTTGAATATTCAATTGATTGGCTTGCATCGCTTTCATGTATTTTTCTCGTTCTGAATGCATTAAATTTATTGCCGGTCCAGCCGCTCGACGGAGGAAAGCTTTTTCAAATTCTGTTTTTATCCGGAAGTTCTTTAGTTCCGGTGGTTTTCACATTACTTTCCTCGTTAACCATAATCGTATTCGGATTCTATTTTGAGATGTATTTGCTCATGGGAATCGGTTTTTTCATGGCATTTCAGGTTCGTAATCAATACCGTTCTTTTCTCATCCATAAATCGCTGAACCAGCAGAACGTGAATTTTACAGGTACTTATGACGAATTGTCGAACGGAGACTATCATTTCATAAAAATTGAAATGCTTGCCAATACTCCTGGTTTGCGCAAATACATTGACCTTGCTGAAGATCAGGAAACCGACCAGCTTGTGGCGCAGGAAGTGAAAGCCTTATTGAAGCCGCTCGTCACGCAAAATGTTTCCGTTATCTGGAAAATAATTTTGCTGCTTGTTTGGACGGCATCTATAGTTTTTCCTGCTTATTTACTCATTAAACTGATGATAAAAACCGGTTTGCTGTAATGTTCAGGATAGGTGAAATAGTTGGATTTCTGCATGAAAAAGGGACTGCCAAAATTATCAGCATTGATGGCAAATATGCATTCATTGAGGATAGCGACGGCTTTGAACGGCACCTGCTCATTGCGGAATTGATTGCGATCCATTCCTTAGACTTTCAGGATAATGAGATTGCAGCATCAGACCCGGAGCAAATCGAAAAAAAGAAAGGTGTTATTCGGACAAGAGAAGAAGAGAAAGCAAAATTATCAAGGCAGCATCAGGGAATTATAGAATGGGAGCTTGATCTTCACATAGAGGAGTTGGTTGATTCGATTCGCGGATTGAATTCCACTGAAATGATGCTGAAACAGCTTTCCGCTTGCAAAGAAAAATTCCGGCAGGCAAAAAAACAGCGTGTTAACAGGCTCATTATCATTCATGGAGTAGGAGAAGGTGTTCTGAAAAACGAAATTCGTTCATTTCTTCATGTACAGGAAGGAATAGAGTTTTGCGATGCAGATTTCCAGAAATATGGAAAAGGAGCAACCCTGGTCATTTTTCACCCGAATTGGTAGAACCGGCACGATCCGGAACTATTTTGTCCCAAGATTTTTCCTGAATTTTCGGTAAAGACCGTTTTGAACGGCAAAATGCATCAATCCGGCAACGTTTGTTACCTGGGTTTTCTTAATGATGTTCTTTCTGTGAGCTTCAACCGTTCGAATACTCAGTGATAATACTTCGGCAATTTCTTTGTTTAACAGACCGTCGCAAATAAGTTTAATAACTTCTATTTCACGCTCACTCAATTTTTCCATTGGTTCAAGTGTTCCTCGCTGCCTGATGTTCATTGCATGGTCGATCAATATTTTAGAAACATTTCCGTCGACAAAAAATCCGGTTTCATGCACACTGTAAATGGCTTCAACCAGCTTTTCTATGTCTGAATTTTTAGGGAGAAATCCCCGTGCACCGTGAGTAAGACAATCCATGATGTATTCATTGGAATGATGCATGCTCAGAACAATCACCCGGGTTTTCGGATAACGTTTTGAAATGATACCCAGTGCTTCCTGTCCGTCCATCACGGGCATTTCTAAATCAAGAATCACAACGTCGGCAGAAGTTCTTTTCAATCGGTTTATGAGCTGCTGACCATTTGGAACGTCAAATACAATGTTTATTTTGGGATCTTCCTTCAGAAGAGAAACAATTCCTTTTCTCACTAAATCATGATCATCGGCTACTGCAACATTAATTATCTTATTCATTTTAGAGGGAATTGTAAGTTTATTTGACTGTGATTCTGCTCTTTTGAGTATAAAATAGTCCCGTTATGGATTAAAAGGCGTGAGTTAATAGAATTAAGTCCGAGGCCACTTGAGGTGTGCTCATTCAGGAACGAAAGATATTCTTGCTGTGAAATTCCCTGGCCATCGTGTTTAACATTGATATTGAACACATCATATTCTACAGAAAGCGAGACAATTATTTCGGATGGTTTATCGTGTTTCATAATATTGTTCAGCAGTTCCAATACGATCCGGTAACTGTTAATGGTAAGTGTTTTGTTAAGAATACTTCTGTCATCAATTTCAGAAAAAATCTGAATGGAAGGCTCTGAAATTGCAGCACTAAAATTCGTAAGGCTATAAGACAGGCCGTTGTTTTTTACAAAATGCGGCGTAAGATCATGGCTTATGTTACGCACATTGGCAATTATGGAGTCAATAAAAGCGCGTTCTTCCTGTAAATCTTCTACACGTAATGCCTGTTTGTCGAGCGCCCTGGAATGTTTCGTGATATTGAGTTTAAGAACTGTTAGTAGCGGACCTATCTCGTCATGCAAACTCGCGGCAATTTTTTCGCGTTCTGCATCCTGGGCATCAATCACGCCTCTCAACAATTCAAGTTCATTATTTTTGATGGAAAGCTGAAATAAAGTTTCCTTTTCTTTCATCCTTTTAGAGTAGGTAACGGCGAATACAATGATCAAAAGAGCTAACAGGAACATTATCAAGCTCCCGATAACAATTACCACTACAATATTCGCCTGGTTTTCCATATACCGATGGTTAAGATAGTATTAAACATGATATTTGCAATGTATAATATTGGCCAGGTATATTGATTTACGTCTGAATTACCCTGCCGAAGGTACGTTTCGAAAAGAGAAAAGAAAAGTGTTGTTCCGTATAACAGAAGCAAGGCAAAGTTCAGCCAGAAATGTATATCGTGCGTTATTTTATCAAATTTAAGCTCATTAATGGCTTTCACAAAATAGGCCAGTGAAAAAGCGATAATGAAAATATTGAGGGTAATGTTCGGAACGGTGTTGATCTGATACAGTCCACCCCAAAAAAAGGTGGACAGTATGCAGAAACTAGTGAATATTAGTTGTGAAATCAGAACAAAATACCTTCTGATCTCAAACACGTGGTAGAAGTAGTAAAAAAGGGTACTTCCAGCTAAAAATGTGTAAAAGTGCAGAATCACGAACTGAAATTCCACACGTTTTACAAACCACCAACTCAGCAAATCTGAAGCTAGGCTAAGGAGGGGTAAAAAGAGAATAGCGATTAAGATGGGTTTCTTTAAATTTTTATTATTGATCAATACAGTTATCAGAGGAATAGTGGGACTAAATACCGATAGATATAAAAGTGTATAGAAAAATATCGTCATTCAAAGTATTATGACTTTAACTTCTTTTTTGGTGCACAAATCGGAGGGCAAACAATTGAACGGTCGGCAATGATTCCGTCAATCATATCATCCTCACTCGCTTCAACACCAACAAGAACAAGATTTTTACTGCCATTGTTTTCTTTTCCGTAATACATTCTGATTCCAACACAACCTTGCTGTGCTAATAAACGCTCAATAATGTCTCGCCCGAAATAATGTGCCTCTGCAGTTCCTGCCGGAAGATTCACACCATAATTAGAGATGAAACCCCGAGCTTCTTCCAAAGTTATTTCTCCACCTTCTGTTCCGTTAAATGCCATAAGTAAGTTTTTTTAGTTTGTGTAACAAAGCTAACATTTGAATTGACAAGTAAAAACTCCCTAAAAAAGTAGTCAAAACAAAAATGTCTCATAATGATTTGGAAATCAAATGTGTGAAAATTACTATTACGTAGTACTACGTAGTTAAATTACGTGTTTTTATTTTGTTGACTCTATACAAACAACTGTGTTTTGCACAGTAATAAGGTGTTTTCCTGATAACGATGATTGTAGAAAGATGATCCGCTTTGTTTTATTTGGAAATACGTATTAAAATATTGAAAATTAAGTATTTAAAGGGTTGTTTTGTTCTTTTTTCGAAAATAGATTTGCCCTGTTCAATTGTTCGGGATTTTAACCGGTTGCCCGTTTCGAAAGAACGCCTGCCTCTATGTTCACTGCAATAAAGTGGGAGTATTCGAAAATCCTAAGAGTAGAAAAAACTTAAACGAAAACTAATATGTCTGATTATTCAACATTTAAAACTTCTTACGAGGAAGTAAAAGACCCGGAATTGAAAAGAATGGTTGATCACATCACTTCTATGATGCAGCTAAGTGTAAACCAGGCTGTACAGGCCCGCGCTACAAAAAAGCCAATGAAGTTTGAAAAAATCAAAGTGGGTGGAAAGCAGAAGAAAGAGTATTCTTCGGTTGCAGAAGTGGTAGATTCCTACATTGCAAAACACACAGCTGCTGAGTTAAAAGGGTTTGCACGTCACAATGGTCCTAAAAGCATTTTGGCATCACAAAAATTTGGTATTGACTCATTGAAAGGAATTGATATTTCAAATAAAAAGTATGTTCTTGACCAGCTTGATCACAAAACTGCGTTCAATTACATCAATGATAAATTGCTGTTCAAAATTGGCGGATTGTACGGAATTGATCAGGTGAAAGCAGGATCTACACAACCAACAGGTGGTGGTTCAACAACAGCATCTGCAGGACCGCAAGCGGTTGCACTGAGATTAAACCTGAGAAAGGTGAAATGTCTGGACGAAACAAATCCGGAATGGCCTGGAAGTGACAGCATTGCTGCAGGTGGCGTTGCCGTTGATGATAACAAAGTTCAAAGTAAAATTACCGAGTTCAATGTTGGAAATTTCAATGACGGAACGGTAAAGAATTTCAGTCCTGCGAAGGTGTTGAAATCGTTTGCGCTGGATAATGTCAATCCTTCAACGTTTATGGCTTTCCTTGCTATTGCTGAAAAAGACAGCGGTGGGTTCAGTTCATTTTTAGAAGATTTGTACAATGCCATCAAAGCCGAAGTGCAGGTGATCTTGAATCAATTGGGTGCCGCTGCGGGTGCCGCAATCGGAACTGCAATTGGTGGTGCAATCGGAACGTCTATTGCGGGACCGTTGGGAACAATTATCGGAATTGCAGCAGGATTGATTCTTGGGGCTTTGGTTGGATGGCTGATCAGTGCTTTCCGCGATGATATTTTTGATCCGCAAATCACCGGAGTGATCCTGAACAACAACACTCCTTTCACAGGTCCGGTTGAGACATTGACTTACCAGGATTTCGGAGGAAAATACACCGCCGAGATATTCTGGTCAGCAAGCTAGAATATAAGTGCTATACAAAGGGAAGGAGGCAGCAATGTCTCCTTTCTTTTTTAATGCGATATTTTTTTTGTCATGATGTAATCATCCATAACATAACCGTTTCCGATATCCAGAATTTCGGTATCGTAAATTGAAAAGCCAAGATATTCGTAAAAGCTTACGGCTTTATTTGCTTTGTTGACATTGAGATGCAGTATTTCGCTTTCGTTCAATAAGGCCTGAGTTACAACTGCCTCAAAAAGTGCTTTTCCTGCGCCTGTTCCCTGTGTTTCGGGCAGAACATACAGTTTATGAATCCGCGTTATCGGTTTTTCGGAATAACGGTGTTCAATTCCCGCAAATCCAACCGTTTTATCGTCTGATTCAATAATTAGAAAGGCCTGGTCCGGATCTTCAATGGATGCTTTTATTTTTTCGGTGGAATACATCCAGCCAAGCATGTATTCAATTTGCTCGCTCGAAATAATTCCGATATACGTCTTCGGCCAGGTAGCTCCGGCAATTTCCCGTATGGATGAAACATCCCCGACATCTGCAAAACGAATGGAAAACATAAGATTTCTTTAGTTAAACATCTTTTCCGAAAGAGTGCATATCATTGTGATTGAACTCAATTTCATCTTTCAATTTCTTAATAGTTCTGGTTAACAGAAAAACCATTTCCGTACTATTGGCCTTTAACCAGGCAAAACTATCCATTTCATCATCAACCGCGCACGCTATGTTTAGCAAAAGCGGGAAATTATGAACCCGAAGCCAGGTTTGTGCGCTTTCATTTCCTTCCGCAGCATTTACCATTGCCATTAAATGCGGATATCCATTTTCCATCAGCCAGTTTCTTGCTTCCTGCTTCAGCCTGAGTGCCTGTGAAGTATGATAAAGTTCCGGAAAACCATTGTTCAACAGCCAAACTCCGAATTCCTGCTGGCCTTCGAGCTCTTTTATCCACGCCATCATGATCTTCGGATCATAGTTTAACCGGGCAAATTGAATGTTTGCTTTTCCTACAACCGGTTTTTTACTTTTGGAAGCGGAGTCTTTTGAAAATATGCGCGAAAACCAACTCATACTATATCATAAAATAAATAAGCTAATAAAATCGCCGCTATCATTCCGATCAAATCACAAAATAGGCCAGCCGCAGCTGCATAACGTGTTTTTGAAACTTTTATCGAACCGAAGTAGACGGCCAGAACATAAAAGGTAGTTTCGGTACTTCCCTGGAAGGTTGCAGATAAATTTGATATGAACGAATCAGCACCATAAGTAGTCATGTTATCAGCCATCAAACCCCGGGCACCACTTCCTGAAAATGGTTTCATAAGCATCACAGGAAGTGCATCCACGAATTCGGTAGATACTATTCCGAATTGAATTAAGATCCATTTTATAGAATCCATTAAATCGGTTAAGGCACCGCAGCTTTTAAATAAACTTACTGCACAAAGCATGGCAACCAGGTATGGGAGAATATTCAACGCAACCTGGAAACCTTCTTTTGCACCGTCAATGAACACCTCAAATGCAGCAATTCGCTTAAGAACTGCCATGGTAATGAAAAAAGCAATAAAACCGAAAATAATTGTACTGCTGAGAATCCTGGAAACCCAGTCGATGTCTTGTGGATGAGTGCTTAAAAACCATAACAGACCTACTATCAGGATAGTTAAAGTACCGACATAGGCAAGAATTACCGGATTGAAGAGTTTAATTTTTTGTCGAATTCCAACAAAAATAAGCCCGCCTAAGGTTGCGAAATAGGTGGTAAGCAGAATAGGAATAAAAACTGAGGTTGGGTCGGTAGAGTGAGCGGAGGTTCGTGCGGCAATGATGGACACAGGGATGATTGTTAGGCCGGATGCGTTCAGGACAAGGAACATGATTTGCGCATTCGACGCCGTATCTTTACTCGGGTTTAGCTCCTGCAATTGTGACATAGCTCGTAAGCCTGCCGGAGTAGCTGCATTATCGAGGCCAAGCATGTTAGCTGAGAAATTCAGCATAATACTTCCCATTGCAGGATGATTTTTTGGTATTTCAGGAAATAATTTTGAAAAAAGAGGGTTTACCAGCCGGGACATGATGTTTACTGCACCACTTTCCTCTCCGATCTTCATCAAACCCATCCAAAGACAGAGTATTCCGGTCATGAATAATGCTAACTTGAACGCTTCATCGGCAGCTGTAAATAAGCCATCCATCATATTCTTCAGAATCCAGGTGTCCTGCCAGAAAATGAGTTTTGAGAAACCCATCACAATTGCAACCACAAACATTCCGATCCAAACGCGATTTAACACCATTTTACGAAAGTCGTAAATATTACCAAGCCTGTGCAGTTTTCCCCAAACAGATATTCACAAAGTTTTCAAACAGCACGGCACCGTTGTTTCCTGAAACTTCCGGGTGAAACTGAACGCCATACAGCGGCTTACTTTCATGCATCATGGCTTCGTTGATACAGGCATCTGAAACTCCAACGTGAATAAAGCCTTTTGGAATAGAAACGCTCTCGCAATGGTCTTCCATGAATTCAATTTCATTCGGCATCCTATCGAAAAGCGGACAATCCGCGATGATCTCAACGGTTTGCAGATCGCGGTCTTCTTTTTGCCGGTTGGCTAATGCATCAAAAGTCAATCCGAGCATTTGATGACCAAAGCAAATTCCGAGAACGGGTTTTTCGGTTGTTTTCAGCCAGGTGAATCGTTCTAAATAAGGTTCAGGATCTTTTTCGGTAATTAGAATGGGTGCCCCGGAAATGATAAATCCGGTTGCATGCGGATATTTCTCGTAATCAAAATCAAACATTCCAATTACTTCAGAATCTTCATATTCTTCCACCATATCCTGAATGTATGGCGTTTTTGTACTCCCGCAATTGATGATTACGATCATATTGGTTCAATTATATTTCGATTTTACCAATTCCCTGGCGAATGATCTCAACTTCTCCATTCGTAAGATCGATAATAGTAGAAGCTTCCAGGTTCCCCAAACCGCCATCAATAATATTAGCGACTTCTTCGTCATAACGCTCGTAAATGGAAGTTGGATCTACGAAATAATCGGTTATTTCATCTTCGCTGTCATGCAGGGAAGTAGAAGCCATCGGATTTCCCAGCGCTTTCACCAAAGCAATTGCAATGGCATTGTCCGGAATCCTGATCCCAATCTCTTTTTTACTTGCATCAAAAAGCTTGGAAACTTCATTCGTAGCGTCTAAAATGAAGGTGAAAGGCCCGGGCAGATTGTGCTTTAATAAGCGGTAACTAGCCTTGTCGAGCGGTTTTACATAATCTGAAACCTGGCTCAAATCGCTGCAAATCATTGAAAAATTTGCCTGATTCAGTTTTACATCTTTCCACTTTGCCAGTTCGGCCAATCCTTTTTTGTTTTTTACATCACAGCCAACCGCGTAAACTGTATCGGTAGGGAAAATAACCAGCTCTCCTTTACGCAATTCCCGGACAATCTGGTCAATTAAACGATTGTCGATATTATATGGATTGATTTCTACGAACATGGTATTGTTTTTATACAAATTTACAGCTTTCCGCATGAGTTTGTTGCTGAAACCGAACTTCGTATATTTGATTGTCACTAAAACCTGTGTTATGTTGGATCGCTGCCTATTCTTTCTCGCGTTTATTATATCTTCTTCAACTTCTTTCGCACAGGGTTTGTTAGGAGAACAGGGGTATAACGAAAGTTATTTTAGTACTTCCGGGGGAGTAATTGCAAACCATAAAGGTTCGTTTTTAGTTCGGAATGTATATCACGAAAACAGTTATTTCTCGAACGTTGTGGTTTCGTACATCGATTCCATGAATAACACTTTGTGGTCGCTGCCCATTGCGTCAGGGGAAACAACTCAAACAACAGGAGTATGTTCAACCGGAGACGGAGGAGTTTATGTAGCCGTTGTCAATATGGAGACTTGCGATGTATTGGCAGGAATTAAATCGCAAATCTGGAAAATAAACGACCTGGGATCAATGACTTTGTTTAAGGAATATATGGCCGATGAGTATCGTTATTTCAATGGATTGACATGTTTATCTAATAATCACGTGAAAGCGCAATTGTGGGGTGTATTCAATCAACCGTCAATACTTGAATACGATGAATCGGGAACCTTGATTGACAGCATTTCTGTCTCCGGAAACCAGGAGTACCAACAATTCATCAATGCAACTGGTTACAGCGCCATAGGAATTCGAAATAACTTACTTATCGGATTTGATGCGCTTGGAAACACCACGCAATTGAAATCGTTTACAACTCAGGCAGCCAGAATGATTGAAAACGATACTCATATTTATCTCACCACTTCAGATTCTATCTTTCAGTATGATCTATCGCTTAATTTAGTTGATTCGGAACCGTTGATTGATTTTGGAGATGTTGTACAACTCCGGTTTTTGAACGATTCTACTATTGCTTATCTTCAACATGTTGGAAGCGCTGTATCACTTGGAAGGTTGAGTATTTCGCTTCAAAATCAGCAATCTGAACTATACGGAGATAATTTGGTCGGAGCTTTAGCAAGTGATTTCTACCCGAACAGGGTTTCTGTGGGGGTAACTTATAATTTAACTCAGTATTCAGGACTGCGATCAGTTCTTTACAGAAAGATCAATTTGGTTTCACCGGCGATTCCACAAACAGATGTGGCACTAACTGCCTTTGAAGTGCTAAGTCAATCGGCGGTGTTGGTTTCAAGTCCGAATGTTTATGAGATTGATGCCGTTGTGAAAGTGACCATAAAGAATGAAGGACTGTTTCCGGTTCAATCTATTCGTTTAAACAGGGATTTGGGACCAGGAATTTGTAATGAACAGATGAAGCGCTGGTATTTTACAGGATTAAATCTCTTACCGGGCGATTCCATGCAGCTGGAATTAGGCAGCGTTGGAAGTTATATCAATGCTTTCTCAGGACCTGAAATACATTCGGAAGTTTGTGTTTATTCCAGTTTTGTAAACGAATTAGCCGATTTGAATGTTTCCAACGATCAGCATTGCGAGACGGTTATTTTTGGCTTTGTTGGAACTGATGAGCTGATAGAGAATGATATGATGCTATTTCCAAATCCTTCTTCCGGAGATTTCAGTATAAGACGTTCCGGAAATGAAAAATTACTGATTACAGTATACTCTGTTGCCGGATCTTTGGTTCGGGCTCCAATGAGTACAACTGAAAAACAGATCAATTTACACCTGGACCAGGGGATTTATCTTGTTCAGCTTGTCAATGAAAGAGGAAACACGGTTGTAAAAAGAGTAGTAATTAATTAATCTATATTCTCAAGGAGCGCGGCAGGTTTCCCACAAACCAACTTGTTTTGTATCGGGATCGGATAACCACTTTTTACAAGCGCATCATGACTTTTTTCCGATGCATGGTGGTTATTCATGTTGGGAATCATCACTTTCCACAAGAGCATAACTACCTTTTCAGGGCGCATGACCATTTTTTGTAAGCGCATGACTGTTGTGAGAGAGCGCATCACGACTTTTCACAAGCGTATAACCACTTTTCGCAGGCGCATGATCGTTGTGTCAGAGCATATCATGACTTTTCACAAGCGTATGATTACTTTTGGCAAGCCCGGCAGCTCTCTGAAATCATAAAATCCTGACTTCCGTTCGCCGGTTGGCCTGATGTTCTTCTTCTGAACAGGTTACTCCGTCCTTACAACGATTGATTAGCTGTGTTTCTCCGTAACCTTTGGCAATAATACTGGTTTTCGGAACGCCTTTTTTAATCAGGTAATCTACACAGCTTTGAGCTCTGGCTTGCGATAACTTCTGATTTCCGGTTATAGAGCCTCGTGCATCTGTGTGAGAAGCAAGTTCTATTTTCAGTTTGTTCTCAATCAGGAATTCGGCTAATTTATCGAGTGATGCAGCACTTTCAGGTCTTAAAGTTGATTTGTTGTAATCGTAGAAAATATTTTCCAGTTTAAACTTGTCGCCTTTCTTAATTTGCGGCAGCTGAAGAAGTAATTCTATGACTTTATCTCCCTGATCATCGGTTTTGAATTTTGTCTGATCGTCAACGTAGCCGCGCTTTCCTGCATGTGCCTGGTATTCGGTAAACCGGTCAACCTGCAGCGTAACCAAACCTACT
Organism: uncultured Flavobacteriales bacterium; assembly: GCA_946479985.1. The sequence continues at coordinate 4,108 of CAMLIF010000057.1, read as the reverse complement.
GTGTTAGTCATCATTACGGTGTCTTTACCGGTTAAGAAGCTGAATACGGTAGTTTTCGCATTTGCAATCGGAATATTTGTTCCTTTTTCAATGACTTTCAATGAAACGATGATCGTTAACGGATCCAGAAGTAAATCTCCGGTAAGTGTGGTATCCTTTATTATTCCGGCAGTAGAAATGTTCAGCGGTGCTTTCAGTTCGAAGTATTGTTCTTCGGTTTTGAAGATATAATCGTGATTGACGAAAAGTTGTGTTTGAAACCGGCCGGTTGAATCGGTAAACAAAGTATCTGTTTCCAGCGTTGTAATGTCTTTCATCACAAGATAATGATTGATAAACGGTTCTTTTTCCGTGTAATTGGCATAAATTCCGCCATCAAAGAAAATCAGCGGGTCTTTTCTCGTCCAGCTGTAAATGCGGTCAACAAAATCGCCTCTGTTGGAAGAAAAGAATCCGCCTTTTTCCGAAGGAAGTGCTATAATCCCGAAATCATCGAACGAAGTATTGATTGGGGCTCCCATATTTAAAACCGCTCCGTTCAGGGAAATGTTGGTAGAGAAAACATCCAGTCCTCCAATTCCGAAATGCCCTTTCGATGAGAAATAGAGTGTAGTGGAAGTTACATGCGGAAACAATTCGTCCTGATCAGTATTGATGTTCTCGCCAAGGTTTACAGGCTCGCTCCATGAATCTCCATTTTTATCAGAGTAATACAAATCGGCACCGCCAAATCCGCCGGGCTGGTCGCTGGCAAAATAAATACGGTTTCCGTCAGCTGAAAAACAAGCATGACCAACGTTGTAAGCCTGATTATTAAACTGGAACGGGGTTACTTCCTGCCAAACGCTATCAATCAGCTTTGAGAAATAGATTGCCAGAACTACCACTTCTTTATCGTCGTGTTTCCCCAACGTGTTTTTGGTAATTACCATCGATTTTCCGTCAGGACTGAAAGAAACCGGTCCGTCGTGAGCCCTTGAAAAGAATGCGTCTTTCAAAACTTTTGGTTTGTTCAATGAACTGTCAATATCATAAGATGAAAACAGCATATTGATGAAATAACTGTTGTCCCAGCCGTATTTTCCATTTAGAAAACCGGCATTTTTAGATTTCGACATGAAAAGCACTCCGTTGTTATAAAACGCCGGACAAAAGTCTCCTAAACCGGAATTGATCGATAACGGCTCAATAAAGTAGATGGACGAATCAGCCAGTAAATGACCGAAATCGGTGTTTTTATCTTTCAATAACTGCACAAAATTGTTGTTCGGATAAACCTTCACTGCATCGTCGAGTAAAAGTTCGGCCACATCATATTTTCCAATTACGCGGAGCAGATCAATGTATTCAACGTAATCGGCTTCCGTCAGCCTGTTGGTTTCATGCAGTTTGTCGTAATAATACCTGGCTTTGTTATATTGAAAAATATTCTTGTTCGAGATTGCAGCTTTGCGCACGTTCTCCCAATTGAGCTTTCCTTTTCCGGAAATAGTTCCTTTCGCGAGTTCCGAATAGATGGGTGCGGCGGAAAAATACTCCAGTTTAGCAAAATGTTCGTCTGCCTTGCGCTGTTTCGCCTGGCTGAAGCCGGAAAACGCTATTAGAAAAACAATTGAGAGGAGGAGAATATGTTTGAGCATGTCAGAAATATCGTGGAGAGTTGTAGATTGCTTTTTTGAAATTGAAGTCGTAAGTCAACAAAATTTCGTGTGAGCCTGATTGATAAGTTCTCAAACCGTTAATGGGGAAATCATATCCATAACCAACCTGCAGGCAGTTTTTGATCTTGATAATTGCCGAAAGTCCCAGTGATTCGTTGAAACGATACATTGCACCAAGCCACATTTTGTCATACATGAGGAAACTTGCATTGAAATCCATTGTGAGTGGCGCTTCCGGTGTGTATTTGATCATGGTTGACGGTTTGAATTTTATTACGCTGTTTAAGTCGAAAACAGTTCCGGCGGCAAAAAAGAAATGCCGTTTGTTCAGAGTAGTCACCAAAGTTGAGGCATCGTCGATTTTTGCTTCGAACAGACGGGGAGAAGAGATCCCGATATAATGACGATCGCTGTAATAATACAATCCTGCGCCAATATTCGGTTTCGTACTTGAAAAACGTTGTCCGTAGTACGGATCATTCACATCGGTTACCTGGAGATTTGTAAAATCGAAGCTCAGAAAATCGACACCGGCCGATAATCCTGCCGCAAGCCGGGCTCCTTTTTTATTCAGCTGAATTCCGGCACTTAGATCAGCATACGCAGTTGTTCTGTTACTGCTTCCGATGTTATCGTTTACGAAATGTCCGCCAATTCCTAAGTTGTTATTTAAAACGGGACTGTGAACGCTAAACCATTGCGACATAGGCGCACCGCTGAATCCAACCCACTGAAAACGGGCAAGAGAAACAAAACTTATTGATTGCCTGCTTCCTGCGTAAGCCGGATTGTAGTACAGCGGATTCTGCATGTACAACGACATTTGTTCATCCTGCTGTGCCTGAACTCCGAATACACTGATCAAAGCGAGTAAAAGAATTGCTAAATTTTTCATGCTCCGTTTAGTATTGAAGTTCAACATAACCTTTGTACTCAGTATTCATTTCATCATTCAATCGGATGAGATAGAAATAAGTTCCCAGCGGTACTTTTCCATCTGATCCGTCAATAGACAAACCTTCATTGATTTCACCGGCCCAAGGCGTAGAATAAGGAGAAACACTGTAAACCAGGTTTCCCCAACGATTGAAAATATCAACCTGCGCTTCCGGGAACTGATCTAATCCGTTTATTTCCCACGTATCGTTATGACCATCGAAATCGGGAGTTACTAATCCCGGAATGAATAAACATTCTGGCGTAACCACAATGGCAACATTGATTGAATCTGTTGATTGACAGCCCATGCTGTCGGTAATTTCAACAACATATATTCCGGCTGAATTTTGTGTCATGCCAGGAATAGTTACGTTTGAGGCAGAGCTAACAAACATATTTGGTCCCGACCAGGTGTAGGAATTTCCTCCTGAAGCTGTTAATTGCAGTGTTTCACCGATACAAAGCTCTTCGTTTCCGTTAATCCCACCGAAATCGGCATCTTGAATTTGAATGGTTAATGAATCCGTTGCAACACAATTATTGGTATCACTAACTGATACAATGTAAGTTCCTGATTGATCAATAACTGCAGGATTGAAAACAATCGAATCGTTGAAATTGTTGAATCCGTTTGGCCCGATCCATTCTATATTTCCCGAAGCGTTTGCAACTAACAGAACGTTCGATCCGGAACAGAATAAGTCGTTTTGAGAGGAATTGGAAGATAAACTAATGGCCGGAAGCGGATTGATCGTCACCAAAATAGAATCATTCGCAGAGCAATTTTGGCCGCTCATACCGGTTACATAGTAATATCCACTCTGATTAACCGATTGTCCGTTAATCGAAACAGATGAGCCTGCAGCTGAGAATCCGTTTGGCCCCGTCCATTGATAGCTGTTTCCTCCGGCAGCATTAAGAGTAACGATTTGATTTATACACGCAGTAGAATCCTGGTTATTTGCCGCAACTGAAATGATTGGAATCGAATTAACTGACAGATCAATGCATGTTGGGGCACTTTGGCAGCCGTTTACGGATATCGAAACACAGTAACTTCCTGTATTGACAAGCAAAACAGGATTAATGGTAAAAGAATTGGTGTTTGCTGTAAATCCGTTCGGACCGGTCCAGCTATAACCAGCGTTAGCAACCACAGGAGTAGTTCCGGTTATTGCGTTATTGATACATGGTGAAGGATTATCAAAGCTTGCCGTTGGTGCATTCGGAGCGGTGAAATTAGTCACTGCAAACGGACCGAAAGCACTGATACAACCGTTTCCGTCTGTTACTTCTACGGAATAGTTACCTGCTGAAACATTGGTCAAATCTGATCCTACGCCAACATTATTCGCGCTGGCATCTGTCCACAAATAAGTGAAGACAGGTGTGCCGCTAACTGTCAAACCAACGAGAGACCCTGTTGCTGAATCACAGTTGCTGTTTGCTGCATATGGTGAACCAGATAGAACCGGTGGAATATTTTCGATCAGATCAATCTGGTCTGT
>CAMLIF010000056.1 GCA_946479985.1 uncultured Flavobacteriales bacterium | reverse complement strand
GCAACAACAGGAACGCTTACTTTAACCCTGGGAAGAATTCAAACCGGCGCGAATAGAGTAGATGTTGCAAACGGAGCAAATGCTGCTGTTTCAGTTGGAAATACTACAAGTTATGTTTTTGGAAATTTATACAGAACACTGAATGGTGCAGCTGGTGCTTACGATTTCCCGTTAGGAACAGCAACGTTATATGAACGTGCAAATATCAATTTCACTTCTTCTACCACCATTCCGAGATTACAGTCTAGATTTGATGTTTGGGGAACGCCGCCATTGCATACAAACGGAATGTCTGAATGTGCTACAACGTATAGCAGCCCGGATGAAGACATGGGATTCTGGACAATCAATGCAAGTGCGAATCCAGCAAGCGGAACATACAACACAACGCTTTACTGTTTAGGAGCGACAAATGTTGCAGGAATTTCCGGTTGGACAGTAGAAAAATCAGATGATGCAGGAGCAACGTGGATATTGAACGGAGTTTGTGACGGTACATCAACAGCAACTATTGTTAAGCGAAATGCAATGAACGGATTCTCTTTATTCGCTGCGGCGCAATCAACCGTTCCGCTTCCGGTAGCACTGGTGAACTTCAGTGGTTTCTCAACCGGAAGAACAAACGAATTGACCTGGGTAACAGAATCTGAGCAAAATGCTGATTACTTTGAAGTTGAAAGATCAATTGATGGTGGAGTGTTTACTTCAGTAGCAATTGTTCAGGCTAAAGGAACTACTATCGAACAACAGAATTATTCTGCTACCGATTTCAATCCTTACTACCCTTCAACTATTTACAGGTTGAAACAAGTAGATAACAACGGATCATACGAATACTCACACATGATATTAATTCAGGCTGATTACCAGGCGGATTTGTCCATTCATCAGGTATACCCGAATCCTTCCAATGATGAAACAAATATTCAGTTTAGTTTGAATAAAACGGATGTTGTTACTGTTGAAGTGACGGACATGAACGGTCGTTCTGTTTATTCAACATTGGTTCATGCGAAAAACGAAAATGTACTGACATTGAATTGTAAAGAATGGACAAACGGAGTTTACATTATCAGAATAGTGAATTCGGAAGGTGCTTCTACTTCTGCGAGATTCGTTAAGAACTAAGGAATTTAAGAACATTAAAAAAGGTGTCCGCTCAGTGGACACCTTTTTTGTTTAAATGAATTAGACCATTCTAAAATCAATAGTTGATCTGGAATGCTCCTGCTGTTATTAACTTAATATCGTTCGGATCATCAATTTTTGCAACTGGGCATTGAAAATTTCCTTTAATCAATCTGTTTTCAGTGTCATTTTTTGTGATTGTTATAGAGCCGCTGCTATTGATTGAATGATAGTTTTCTGCTCCGGGAAGATAAAGAGCGTAAAGAAATTCAAAGTCAGAAGTATAGCCGAAATCATAGTTTCCGGGTTCGATGTTTTCATTGAACTTAAAACCAAAATTGGTGTTTAGCGAATCTTCATAACTAATATAGATAATGTCTCCCAGATCTTGTAATACGAACGCTGCTACCTCATGATTATTCCCGTCGGCAATAAAGCGAAACGTATTCGCATTCGGATTAACGTTCGGTGGAGCACCATCAGCATTGTCTACTGCATCTTTTTTGCAAGACGCTGCCATTAATAAAATGGGAAGAACGAACAAAAAAGATTTTTTTAAACGAATCATATTTAGATTTTATTTAGTACATATTGGATTAACTCATTCATTTCTGTTTCGTAGCCTTTTGAAAATTCATTGTTCGGTCTGTTGGCTATTCCAAGGCAAATAGTTGCGCATTCGTGTCCCATTGCCTTCCCTAAAGCAAATAAAGCCGAGCTTTCCATTTCGAAATTAGTGACTTTTAGATTCCCAAAGCCAAATGTTCCTAACTTTTCATTGATGGAATCTACGGTTAAGCCTAGTCGAAGCGAACGCCCCTGGGGCGCGTAAAAGCCGGAACTGGTCATGGTAATTCCACTGAAAGTTTGCTCCGACTGAAGTTTTTGGAATAAGATCTCGGAAGCTTCAGATGCGTATGGAACAACGGTTTTCGGTAAACCGATATGTATAGCAATTGTTTCAGCTAATTGTTTCTCTTCGGCTGAAAATGAAATAGGGTAGAAGTGTGCCACGTTGTCCAGTCCAACTGCATAGCGCGTAAGAATATAGCTGTGAACAGGAATGGCAGGTTGCAGAATGCCGCATGTACCAATTCGGATGAGGTTTAGCTTCCGGAAGGAGGATTTGTTCTCTCTTGCAGTGAGATCAATATTTGCAAGTGCATCCAATTCATTAACTACAATATCAATGTTGTCGGTACCTATTCCTGTTGAAATGACGCTGATTCTCCTTCCTTTATAATTCCCCGTGTGACAAACAAATTCACGATGCTGGCTTTTGTGTTCAACCGAATCGAAGAATTGAGAGATCAGGTCTACGCGGCTTTGATCGCCAACCAGGATAATATCATCGGCTATTTGTTCAGGATTAAGTCCCAGATGATAAACTTCGCCGTTGGCGTTTAAAACTAATTCGGAAGGAGGATAACTCATCTTAATTGAAAATTATAAAATTGAAAATGTAGAAGAATGGAATAAGTGTTTTAAAGATAGCTATTGTTCTAAAATAATGGCGCATACGTTTAACCGATCGAATGCGTAACCTAATGTTTTTTTGGAAAACAAAAAAGGAATTAGATCTACCTAACTCCTTTTTTGTTTGATTTCGATTCTGTTCGCTGAAACCTGAAGGTGATTGAGCGGAGTCGAAGTCACAATTATTGCTTGATGCTTCCGAATACTTTAGAAAGCAAATCCGTAACACGAGCTGCAGGGTCTAAACGAATTTTGTTCTCTTCCAGTTCAACCATGTGGAATAATCCGTCAATTGCACGTTCAGTAACATATTTGTTTAAGTCGGTTTCTATTTTTTGTCCTCCCGAAATAGCCATTGCCTGATTGTATTTAGTTGCTACAGGGTTCCAGTAATCAGTTAATTTAACTTTAGCGATAGCTTCCTGAACTTTAGGAGCAAAAGCAATCGTTAATTTCTCTCTTGTATTGTCTTTTAAGAATTTTGTTGCTGCGCCGTTACCACCATTCAAAATAGCAAAACCATCTTGCAGCGACATGTTTAATATAGCATCCTTGAATATAGGCAGCGCTTCTTTTGTTGCTTCTTCCGCAGCACGATTCAATGTTGTTTCAATTTTTGTTACTTGTTCGTCAAGTCCCCATGAAAGTGCTTTTTCCTTGATTTTGATAGCGTCGGGAGGAAATGGTAAACGGATATCAGCATTGCTTAAAAAACCATCTGTAACCGATGTTAAGCTGACAGAATTTTGAATTCCTACATTTAATGCTTCTTTCAATCCGGAAATAACTTCTGAGTTTGTTAATGCCGGAGTAGTTGTTGTAGTTGGGGTTGTAATCACGTTTGCGGCTTCATCAAGCACTTCGCAGGAAACAATCGTGAGAGCTGTAAGCACAGCAAGTGTAATTTTTAATTTCATTTTCCTTATTTTACATCAAACATAGCAATAAATTTGCCAAACAATTTCGAAACAAAAAGTAAAATGGGCAGAATAGAGTTGATATCAATCGGAGATGAGTTGCTGATCGGGCAAACGGTTAATACGAACGCGTCATTCATGGGGGCCGCGTTATCTTTAATTGGTTACAAGGTGAATAATATTGTTACCATTTCTGATACTAGAGAAGCTATTCTGGATGCATTGGAATTGGCTCTGAGCAGAAGTGAAATTGTTCTAATCACTGGTGGACTTGGGCCAACCAAAGACGATATTACAAAGAAGGTAATGTGTGAGTACTTCGATTCAGAATTAGTGATAAATGAAGAAGTCCTGGCACATGTTACATCTTTCTTTGAGAAAAGAAACCGGCCAATGCTTGAAGTAAATAAACAGCAGGCTGCCGTTCCGGATAAAGCCATTGTGTTATTTAACGGGGAAGGGACCGCGCCGGGAATGCTTTTTAATAAAGGAGATAAAATGGTTGTTTCCATGCCGGGAGTACCTTATGAAATGAAGCATATTTTTTCTGAACACGTCATACCTGAGATCATTCGTCGGTTTGGAAAAAAATCAATCTATCAAAGAACAATCCTTACACAGGGAATCGGAGAATCATTTTTGGCCGACCAAATGTCAGATTGGGAAGAACGAATTGAGCAGGACGGATTGTCGATAGCTTATTTACCTTCTCCCGGAATGGTGAAAATACGTTTGACCTCATTTAAAGGTGAAGAAGACAAAGATCTGATTGGAAAATACTTTGTGGAATTGCGAAATGAACTTCCGAAACATGTTTACGGCGAAGAAAATCAATCGTTGGCCGATGTTGTTGGAGATCTCTTAAGAAAGAAAGGTCAAACGATCGGAACGGTTGAAAGTTGTACTTCCGGTTTATTGGCTTCGGCAATAACTTCTGTTAGCGGATCGTCTGATTATTTTTCAGGAAGTTTTGTAACATACAGCAATTCTTTAAAAATAAAATTGGTTGATGTTAGCCCGAAATCTTTGGATGATCACGGAGCTGTTTCTTCTCAAGTTGTTGAACAAATGGCTGTTAACGGCCGGAGGAATTTAGAAACAGACTGGTGTATTGCAACAAGTGGTGTTGCCGGACCAACAGGGGGAACAAAAGAAAAGCCGGTTGGAACCATTTGGATAGCGATTGCTTCAGAAAAAGGTGTATCTTCGCGCCAGTTTTTGTTTGGTGACAATAGAGAACGCAATCTTCAAATGACTGTTTTAACCTGTTTGAATCTCTTAAGGTGTAACCTTTTAGGGATAAATGAATAATTTTTCTCACAAACAGTTGTTGGTTTAAGAGATTTTGCTTTTCTTTGCACCCGCTTTTAGAATTAGGAAAATAAATATACAATGTCACGAGTTTGTCAAATCACAGGAAAATCGGTAATGGTAGGGAACAACGTTTCTCACTCAAACCGTAAAACTAAACGCAAGTTTTATCCTAACTTGTTAGTAAAGAAATTCTACATTCCGGAAACGGAAGCGTGGGTAACACTTAAGATCTCGGCTGCGGCTTTGAGAACGATTAACAAGAAAGGGATTTCTGCGTGTTTGAAAGAAGCGCGTGAAAAAGGGTATTTAAAATAGTCGTTGACATTCGTCGACCTTAAAGAACAAAGAAATGGCTAAGAAAGCAAAAGGAAATAGAATTCAGGTGATTTTAGAGTGCACAGAGCACAAAGAATCAGGAATGGCTGGAACATCTCGTTACATCACAATGAAGAATCGTAAGAATACTCCAGACCGTTTGGAAATTAAGAAGTTCAACCCCATTCTTAAGAGAATGACGGTTCATAAAGAGATTAAGTAACTAGACTAAAGAATATAAGTCATGGCAAAGAAAGTAGTAGCATCGTTACAAAAAGGAGGAGGAAAAGAGCATACGAAAGTGATCAAAATGATCAAATCAGATAAAGGTTCTTTTACATTCAAAACCGAGATTGTACACCAGGATAAAGTTAAAGAGTGGTTTTCTAAATAAGAGAAAGCGAAGCTTTCGAATTTGGTCAAGCGTTAGCGCGGACTGTTTCGAGAGACACTTAAAGATATTGTATGACCCTGACATTCGCTTTCTGCGAATCGTCAGGGTTTTTAGTTTATGCCCTCTGCGAGAATGTTGGTGATGATATTGTGCATCCATGGATGCACTAATTTCTCCACGAATTCACAAAATTAATGCTCGCTAACACTGCGCAATGAACGAAGTGCTAAAACTCTAGGACAAAACATAGTTTTAATATCAAATTGTTTTTGGCAAATTTGTAACTTCAAAGATGTCTGCCGGTGCAGATGCTTCACGAGAAAGAGAAATGGCATTATTTAATTGGTTTTCGAAAGAAAAAAAAGAATCACTCGATAAAGGGTTAGAAAAAACAAAGGAAAGTTTCTTTGGCAAGTTAACACGCTCATTGGTTGGTAAATCGAGGGTGGATGACGAAGTGTTGGACGAATTGGAAGAAATTCTGATTAGTTCGGATGTTGGAGTGGCCACTACCCTGAAAATTATTGACCGTATAAACGATCGTATATCAAGAGATAAATATGTTGGAACAGAGGAGTTGAACGGTGTTTTACGTCATGAAATTGCTTCGTTGTTGTCTGAGTCAGACAGCGGACAGCCAACAGAATACGAAATTCCTTCTCACAACGGAAATCCGCATGTGATTATGGTGGTGGGAGTAAATGGAGTGGGAAAAACTACTTCCATCGGAAAACTTGCTCATCAGTTTAAGTCGGCAGGTAAGAAAGTGGTTCTCGGAGCTGCTGATACGTTTCGTGCTGCTGCAGTTGATCAATTGATTATCTGGTCGGAAAGAGTAGGTGTGCCTATCGTTCACCAGGGAATGGGAGCTGATCCTGCTTCTGTTGCTTTCGATGCGTTAAGTTCTGCCAAAGCGCAGGGCGCAGATGTAGTCATTATTGATACTGCCGGACGTTTGCATAACAAAGTGAATCTAATGAACGAGCTTTCCAAGATCAAGCGCGTAATGGAAAAGGTCATTCCCGATGCGCCACATGAAATATTGTTGGTTTTGGATGGTTCAACCGGGCAAAATGCTTTTGAGCAAGCTAAGCAGTTCGCATTGGCTACTTCACTTACCGGGTTGATCATTACAAAACTCGACGGAACGGCGAAAGGAGGAGTTGTGATCGGGATTTCAGATCAGATGAGTATTCCGGTTCGTTTCATAGGTGTAGGCGAAGGAATGGAAGATCTGCAGGTTTTCTACCGCGAAGAATTCGTGAATTCCTTGTTTGGAGTATAAGCCAACTGAAGCATTTTTTTGAAATAACAATCACTTTGCGCTCTTTACTTCTTTGCTGTTCAAAAGAAGAGTGTGTTGTTCGCCGCAAAGCTTTCAGTTAACAGAGTGCTTGTCTGCTTATGGTTAAATATCGGAAATGTTATCCTTTGTCCTTCAAAATCCGTAATAACAACTTCTCATCCGAATTGAGCCATGAGTTGGGTGAAACGGAGCGTTTCGTGTATTTTTCGAATTCCCCGTCTTCGTAGAGCTGAAGAATGAAAGGGTGAACATAGTAATTTTTACACACCGTTCGGGTATTACCCAAATGAGCGCTGACCATATCAAGAACTTCCACCATGTTTTTCTTGCGCAAGGTTACGTTGTCTGCCGGGCCGGCTTCCAGAAGCCCTTGTAGCGCGTACACGCTGCCCGACCACGTGCGCATGTCTTTGGTGCTGAATGAATCATCAGTGTACTTGCGGATGTAGGCGTTTACTTTTCCTGAATCAACAGCATGCCGGTTTCCCTGTTCGTCGTAGTACTGAAATAATTCTTTTCCGGGTATATCACGACATTGTTTTACTACCCTGGCAAGTCGTTTGTTCTTCAAACTAATATTGTGTTTGATGCCTTTTTTTCCAACAAAAGCAAAATGGAGCGTGTCTCCGGAAATTTCTACGTGACGGTCTTTCAACGTTGTTAGTCCGTAGGATTTATTTGACTTTTCATACTGATTGTTCCCTATTCTGATATGTGTGTTGTCCATAAGAGTAAGCACTATCGCAATAACTTTTTCTTCCGATAACTTAGACTTGTTTATATCGGACTTTATTTGCTTTCTCAGTTTAGGAAGAGCCTTTCCGAATGCGGTCAATTTAGAGAATTTCGATTCGTTCCGTGATTTCTGCCAAAGTGAATGATACCGGTATTGTTTTCGTCCTCGCGCGTCAATTCCAGTGCATTGAATATGGCCGTTTGCATCTTTACAGATCCAGACATTTTCCCATGCCGGAGGAATGACAAGTGCTTTAATACGCTGTAAATGTTTTTCAGAAGTAAGCTTTCTGCCTTTGTAGAAATATTCGAAGTCTTTTCCTTTTCGCATGCGTAAAATACCGGGATCAGAATCGCGCGCGTAAATGAGGTCAGCCATTTCAGGAAAAGCGTCCAGGTCAATTAGTTCAGCGATATCTTGTATCATAACCTAAAAATAATGCAAAGGAAAGCGAGTTGTATTACAGGAATTTCCCTGGAAATTACAATATTATGAGATTTAAGAGGTGATTGGGATGCGTTTTCACTTGTTCCTTCCGGGTCCAATAATTTTCGCAGCAAAAACCATCTTTGTAGCATTATCTATTTGATTTTTATTAGATTAGTTTGTTTTTAAAATTGAAGCTATGGAAATTGAAACACGACAGGAATTGGATAAAACCGTTGGTATTGTTGCGTATATGACCTTAATTGGTTGGATCATTGCGCTTGTTATGAACGGTGAAAAGAAGGGCGAAGAGAAGTTGTTTGGTGCTTTTCACTTACGTCAGATGCTTGGGTTGATCATTTTTGGCTTTGGCAGCAGTATTGTATATATGATCCTTGGAATGATCTTGTTCTTTATACCGGGTATAGGCTGGATTCTTATGGTTTTAATCCAACTCGGATTGTTTGGCGGGCTTTTAGCGCTCTGGATAATGGGAGTAATTGCTGCAAGTAACGGTGAGAAAAAACAAATTCCGATTATTGGTGGATTGATCCATAAAATGCTCGGAACAGCTTTTGAATAAATTCGGCTATTTAGTCGCGGAAGGGTTCGGGTTTTACTTAGAACCCTTTTTTATTGAGTTCTAGGCAAGTTTATCCCCAAAAGCCTTGTAATTAAAAAATAGAGTTGCTATCTTTGCACCCCTCAAAAGTGGATTTTGGGGTTATTGTCTTATTAAAATAGTTAAGTAGTGAATACTTTAAGTTACAAAACTGTATCTGGCAACAAGGAAACCGCAAATAAAAAGTGGTTGTTGGTAGATGCTGAGGGCCAAACAGTTGGTCGCTTGGCGAGTAAGGTGGCTAAGTTGGCTCGTGGAAAACACAAGACTAACTTCACACCTCACGCTGACTGTGGTGATAACGTGATCGTTATCAACGCAGCAAAAATTTCCTTTTCTGGTACTAAGTTACAGGATAAGGAATACGTGCGTTATACTGGATATCCAGGTGGACAACGTTCATTGACTGCTCAGGAGTTATTGAAGCGCAACCCTGCTCGTGTTATCGAGAAAGCAATCAAGGGGATGTTGCCAAAAACTAAATTGGGAAGTCAATTGTACACGAATATTAAAGTGTACGCTGGTTCTGAGCACAATCATGAGGCTCAAAAACCAGAAGTAATTAATCTTGATACATTTAATTAATCACGATGGAAGTAGTAAACGCATTAGGAAGAAGAAAAACATCTGTTGCACGTGTGTACCTATCTAAAGGAAAAGGTGCAGTTACCGTGAACAAGCGCGATTATAAAGAGTTTTTCCCAGTAGCTATCCTTCAATCAAAAATCGAGCAGCCGTTCAATTTAACAGATACTTTAGGTCAGTATGACGTGAAAGTAAATGTGATGGGTGGTGGAGTAAACGGACAAGCAGAAGCTATTCGTTTAGGAATCTCTCGTGCTTTGGTAGAAATATCTGCTGATTATAAACCCTTGTTGAAAGCTGAAGGTTTGATGACACGCGACCCGAGAATGGTTGAGCGTAAAAAACCGGGACAGCCGAAAGCACGTAAGAAATTCCAGTTCTCGAAACGTTAATTGGAGTTTGTTTGTCTGCTTTTGTGGACAAGCGAAAATGGTTGTTTAGTATCCAAGCGCAAAGTATCCTCAGTTAGTTTTGCTAATTGACCCTTTGATAGCTGAATGACTAAAGTTTCGCTCCGGCGGAAGGAAAGTAAACAATTTTAAAAAAGAAGAAAATGTCAAAAGTAAGTTTTGAAAGTTTATTAGAAGCAGGTGCTCATTTCGGACACTTGAAAAGAAAATGGAACCCGGCAATGGCGCCGTATATCTTTGAAGAGAAAAAAGGTATCCACATTATTGACCTTAATAAGACAATTGCACATCTCGATCAAGCATGTGCGGCAATGAAGCAAATTGCTAAGTCGGGTAAAAAGATTCTTTTCGTTGCTACTAAAAAACAAGCAAAGGAAATCGTAGCTGAAAGAATAGCTTCCATCAACATGCCGTTCGTTACTGAGCGCTGGTCTGGTGGTATGTTAACTAACTTTCAAACTACTCGTAAGTCAATCCGTAAAATGGTTTCTATCGACAAGATGAAAACTGACGGAACATGGGAAACATTGAACAAGCGTGAGCGTTTATTCAAAACTCGTCAACGCGAGAAATTAGAAAAGAACTTTGGTTCTATCGCTGATATGACTCGTCAACCGGCAGCTATTTTCCTTGTTGATATCTTGAAAGAACACATCGCTTTAGCTGAAGCTAAACGTTTGAACGTTCCTACTTTCGCTATCGTTGATACGAATTCTGATCCGCGTTTAGTTGATTTCCCTATTCCTGCAAACGACGATGCTACAAAGTCAATTACATTGATCTTAGATGCTATCGTTAGTGCTATCAAAGAAGGATTAGATGATCGCAAAGCTACAGGAACAGCGAAAGACAAAGATGAGGCTACTGAAGAAGTTGCTGCAACAACAGAAGAAACAAACGATTAATAATCAAGTTACCTTGGGGAAATATCTCCGGGGTAATTTTGTATAACATTTAAAAAGAATAATATCATGGCAATTACTGCGTCAGATGTAAATAAATTACGCCAGCAAACAGGTGCTGGTATGATGGACTGTAAAAATGCATTGGTTGAAGCAAACGGCGATTTCGAAGCTGCTGTGGATGTTTTGCGTAAAAAAGGTCAAAAAGTTGCTGCGAAAAGAGGTGAGAACGAAGCTGCTGAAGGTTTGGTTTTCGCTCAGACAAGTGCAGACAACAAAGTAGGTGTTTTGTTAACGTTAAACTGTGAAACAGATTTCGTTGCTAAAAATGATACTTACCGTAATTTTGTTCAATCTTTGGTAGACATCGCAATGAATAACCTTCCTGCAACTGCAGAAGAGTTGAAAACATTGAAATACGATGAGAAATTAACTGTTGAAGAAAAAATCACTGAACAAGTTGGTGTAATTGGTGAGAAATTGGATCTTTCAGGATATGCTGTTGTTAAAGGTGACACTGTTGTTGCTTACAACCACCCTGGAAACCAATTGGCTACTTTGGTTGCATTGAACAAAAACGGTGAAACAGTTGCTGAAGCTGGTCGTCAGGTTGCTATGCAAATTGCAGCTATGAACCCGATCGCTTTGAACAAAGACGGAGTTGATGCTCGTACAATTGAGCGTGAGATCGAAGTTGGGAAAGAATTGGCTATCCAGGAGGGTAAACCTGCTGATATGGCTGATAAAATTGCTCAGGGTCGTTTATCGAAGTTCTTCAAAGAAAACACATTGTTAAGCCAGGAGTTTATCCGTGATAACAAAGTTACTGTAGAGCAATTCCTTGACTCAACAGAAAACGGTTTAACTGTTACAGAATTCAAACGTTTCTCTTTGAGCTAAGACTCACTGGAAATTTAGTATATTTGAAAATCCCTTTCGGCTCAGCTGGAAGGGATTTTTTCTTTAAGATTTTTTTTCAAAATTTGAAGCGATATTTTTCTGTATCTTAAAGTAGTAATCACTATTAATGAGAGAAAGAAAGCCCAATCGTTTAAATTCATTCGACTATAGCAAAGACGGGAGTTATTTTGTTACGTTTTGTTTGAAGAATCGTGAATATTCTTTTGGAGAAGTTATTGACGATAAAATGAAGTATTCGTTACCGGGAAAAATTGTTGTCCAATCGATTGAATGGTTGAAAGGGCGATATGGATATATCCAAGTGCATGAATATGTCGTAATGCCGGATCACGTACATGTTTTGATTGAAATAAATCGTGTAGGGACAGGTCGCGACCTGTCCCTACTACACATCCCGAAAATCAAATCATTATCAGAATTAATCGGCGCATTAAAAACGGTTTCATCAAAGAATATTCGGTTAAATGGATGCCCGGATTTCGAATGGCAACGGTCGTTTCATGATCAAATCATAAGATCGGCGCAGCATTTTGAAAATGTAAGAGGATACATTGTCGATAATCCCCGACGATGGAAACTATCGTAATGACAGGTCGCGCGACCTGTCATTACTTGAACTCCATATCACAATCCTTACAACGATAAACGCGGCTGACACTCACAGGATATGTCCCGAACACTAAGGATATAAACGCTACAATCTTCGGCCAGATCCCAGTGGTTTTTATTTTTCCCGATTCGAGATTTGTTGATTGACATTTTGGACAGCAAATAGCCTGATCAGATTCATCGGTATATGGCGTTTGATCAATTTCTTCTAAAATTTCGCGAACAACAGCCACGTCCTGAATGCCAACTTTCAGTTTAATTCCTCCGACCATGTTACTGTAAAGCGCATTTGTGCTTACAATATGCTCGTCGAATAAATAACAATTGATACCTCTGCTTTCCAATGTTGCCTTTAAGATGTGTGCATCCATCGGGTTCTGAAATACTTTTACGGTTTCAAGTGACATTTGAATTTTATTAAGAGACTTTTTTATTTTGATCGGGAGTGAAAATACCGGAAAAATACCGGGTTGAATTTTAATTGAAAGAGATTTACCGGAATTCTCTTCAACCCGTTCCAAAAATAAATCATTCACACTATATTTGCACCAAAATCTTAAGTTCTTTTATGAAGTATAAACGCATTTTGCTAAAGTTAAGCGGCGAGTCACTCATGGGTGATAAGCAATTTGGAATTGATAACCAGCGGCTTAACGTTTATGCACAACAAATAAAGGAAATTCACGACTTAGGAGTAGAAGTAGCCATTGTAATCGGCGGTGGAAATATTTTTCGCGGTGTTCAGGCAGAAGAAGGAGGAATGGACCGCACGCATGGAGATTACATGGGAATGTTGGCAACGATGATCAACTCCATGGCACTTCAGGCAGCATTGGAATCGGCAGGGCTGCAAACACGTTTGCAATCGGCTATCGAAATGAAAGAGATTTCAGAACCTTACGTTAGAAGAAGAGCAGTTCGTCACCTTGAAAAAGGACGCGTAGTAATTTTTGGCGCCGGAACAGGAAATCCGTTTTTTACAACAGATTCTGCAGCCTCACTTCGTGCCATTGAGATCAATGCAGATGTTATTTTGAAAGGAACACGTGTTGATGGAATTTACACTGCAGATCCTGAAAAAGATCCGAATGCAACAAAATTCGATGTAATTACATTTGATGAAGCATACGGACGAGGATTGAAAGTAATGGATATGACTGCTTTTACACTTTGTAAAGAAAACGATTTGCCAATTATTGTATTCGATATGGATACACCCGGAAATTTGAATCGCCTGCTTAACGGCGAACAAGTTGGAACAATTGTAAGAAATTAATAGATTGAAACCTGGAAGATGACTGAAGAATTACAAATGATTTACGATGAGTTGAAGGATGCAAATGCAAAATCAATGGCTCACCTGGATAATGAATTAATGAAAGTACGTGCCGGAAAAGCAACTCCGTCTATGCTGCAGGGTGTAATGGTAGACTATTACGGATCGCCGACTCCAATTCAGCAGATTTCAAACATCAACACAATGGATGCACGTACATTGACTGTACAGGCTTTCGAAAAACCAATGCTCAATGAGATTGCCAAAGGAATCATGAATGCAAACCTTGGCCTGAATCCGCAAAGTAACGGGGAACAATTGATCATTCAAATTCCACCGTTAACGGAAGAACGAAGGAAGGATTTGGTGAAAAAAGCCAGAGCAGAAGGTGAACATGCAAAAGTTGGGATTCGCAACAACCGAAAAGATGGCCTGGATATGGTGAAAAGTCTGAAAAACGAAGGTTTATCGGAAGATATGACCAAAGATGCTGAGACTGAAATTCAAAACATCACAAACGCTTTCATCAAAAAAGTGGATGATTTAGTTGATGCGAAGGAAAAGGACATTATGACTATCTGATGAACCGGTTTTCTGTTTATTGCATCCTTATTTTACTTCTCATGTCGGTTTCCGGTTGTGTGAAGAAACAAATTGTGGTAAACAGATTGGAAGGTTCCTGGTCCCATACAAAAACGCTTTTAAAAGACGGATCGTACGAATATTTCTCGAACAGAACACTGACTTTCTGCAAAGGTGATGCCGATGGTAAAACATATCTCGACATGGTCAATAAGGAAAATAATATCGAAACAAGCGGAAAGTACCTGGTAGACAAACGTGCGCAGATGATTTACATCATGCCCGATGTGAACTTTCCAAATGCAATTGATACCTTAACCATCGAAGACATGGATAAGAATTCGCTGATTGCAAGAAGTATTAGCGGAATTCGCTTTTATGATAAGAATTGATGTAGTGATCCTCTACGGCAGATCACTACATAGATTAATGTTCGTATAAAAATTACTGTTTCATCATTTTCTTAGTAGCAGCAATTTGTCCGTCCGCAACTAAAATGCAGGTAGTTACAAGCCAATCTCAACTCGTTGCAATCCAGTTTCAAATCATTACAACGTCAGGTGAACTGGTTACAATGCCATGTAAACTCGTTACAATGCAATGTGAATTGAAAACAAAGGCATGTGAAACAAAAACAATAGCATGTGAAGACAAAACAAAGGCATGTTGAGTGAAAACAATGGCGTGTGCATCTAAAACAATGGCGTGTGAAGTGAAAACAAAGCAATGAGCAGGCAGTTACAAAGCCATGTGAAATAAATTCAGAAACACGTGAATTAGAAGGAAAAACTAAAACAAAGTTGTGTTGATCGCCACTTGCCTATATTCCGCCAAATTGCTGTAGTACAAATAACCAACAACTTCCGGATACCCCATTCTTTTCAAAACCTCGGCATATTCCTGCACCTGTTTTTGGTGTTTGGCGAGTGGTTCGCCGGTTTTGAAATCTACAATAGTAATGGTTTCATTTAGTAAGATCAGTTTATCGGGGCGGAGTCGTTTGGTTTCGTCAACAATGAGTGTTCTTTCGTTCAGGTGTTTACCGTTCTCAAATAAATTTCTGCTAATCTCGTGATCGAAAAAGGCAGCGGTCATTTCAACCAATTGATCTTTGAATTCCAATGCAATACGTCCGGAGCTTAAACCTTCGCTGATAAGAAGTTGTACGCTCTCAAAATCAGTGCTTTCTTCCATCAGTGAATGAAACTGTTTCCCCAAACGAATTTGTTTTGTGAGTCCGTCTTCATCTTTCCGGTTTTGGTCGCGCAAACTGATTTCAGGAAACCACAACTTGTTTTCGAGGTCGGAAAGTTCGTATGAATTAACTTCTTCTTCCGTTTCATGGCCAATTTCAGGTTTTGTTCCCCAGGTCATGAGCATACTGTTGTCAGACTTCTCTGTATTTGGCATATCTGCAATCACTTCCGCTATCAGTTTTTGAAACGGACTTTGTTTGGCCGATTTCTTTTCAAAAATATACAGTCTGTCAACCGGACGTGTGAAGGTAACATACAACTGATTGATGGTGTCAAGCAATACATCGTCTATTTCTTTTGAGATTACATCGCTGAAATAACCAGTTTCCACATTCTTTTTAGAAACCGATGCTTCGAGGAAAAAAGGTGAACTTGAAAGGAAAAGAGAATCCTTGATTCCGCTATCGAATTTTAAAGTAGGAACAATTACCACAGGGAATTCAAGCCCTTTCGACTTGTGGGCAGTCATGATCTTTATGGCATTTCTGTTTTGGACAATCTGTACATTCGTCTTTTTTCCTTCGGTATTGTAGAAAGTGAGAAAATTCGCAAGGATTGGTCCGACTTTCGTGTCATAATTAAACGCCAGGTCCAGCAATTGTTTGATATAACTGTTATTTCGGCTAATGTCAATAACATCGATGATTTCCTGCAAACAACTGTAAATAGATGAAAACGGACGATTAATCTGCTCTTTCGCTAATCCCGAAACCTGGTAGAACAATTCAATCGAGAAATAACTTTTTTCGTTTTCACCTGTTGCAAAACAGTTGAAATAACGCTCTGTACCGTGATTTGGATAGTTGTATTCAAAATAGCTGCTGGCAAATAACTGTGCTTTCTGAATATTGAGTAAGTTATTTCTCCAGGAAAGAAAACGTATGAGCAATCGAACTCCCTGATCCGAATCAACCAGCAAAGAATCGGCAGAAACTACCTGGTATCCTGCTTTTTTCAAAGCATTGGCAAATTCATTACAGGATTTTTTGGTTTTCGCAAGAATACAGATATCGCCCGGATAATAACCGTCAGCAATTACTTCATTTACGTATTGAACACACTTAAATTCATTTTCTGATAAACTTTCTTCGGTTTCATCATCTGAGTCAGAGGGATCTTCTGTTTTCAGACTATACTCAATTTGAACAAAACCACCTTTTTTTCCTTTCGGAATCTGAACGAGGTCTTCGTAATAGCTCTGGCCGCTTTCGGATAATGAACCTTTTATTTTAGCGAAGAACAGGTTGTTAAAAGCAACAATTTCTTCTGTAGAGCGCCAGTTGTTAGGCAAAGGTTTCTTTTCTCCCATTTGATGGAAGAAGTCAGATTTCAGAGCAATCCTGGAATCGTTGTCGGGATTATAGATATTAGGGAGACAAACAAACTGCTCGGCTACTCCGTTCTTAAAGCGGTAAATACTTTGCTTCGGATCTCCAACAATAAAATTGAAATTGGAATGCGCCAACGATTCATGAACCATGGGCACAAGATTCGTCCATTGCAAATGCGAAGTATCCTGGAACTCGTCGAGAAAAAAATGTTTGTATCTGTTTCCTAGTCTTTCATAAATGAACGGAGCATCTTCATTCTTCACCAGTTGTGAAACCAGTTTGTTGAATTCTGAGATCAGGATAGTTGATTCACGTTCACGGATACTTTCCAGTGAAATGGCTAATTCGCGCAGCAGGAGCGTAAACGGAAGTTGTTTCAATGTTTCATCAACCTGTCTTAAACGAATCAGATTATTGTTTGCCCAGTCACTGAATGCCAAAACAGCTTCCAGCAGATTCGTTGTACCAACGTTATCGCTTGTTTTCAGAATATTAGCGAGAAATGCGGGAGTTAAATTGAAATAATCAGGATTCACTTTCTCCAGATCTTCAAAATTTTTGAATTTCTCCAAACGCTTCGAAGTATTGCTTTTTCCGGCATATAAATCCGGGTTTTCACCTATGTTTTGAAATTCGTGAAGGATTCGTTCAGCAAGCATTTTCGCTTTTCCGATCAATTCCTTTTTGTGGGTAATCAGATGCGTTTTATCTTCTTCGGTAAAATCGGTTTCTATGAGCTGCTGAATGGTTTGGAAGTTCGATTCTTTCGTAATCGTACCTGCCTTATCCTGCAAATTTCCTTTGATGTTCCATTTTCCTTCTGTTAGAAGTCGTTCCTGGCTGTAATTGAGCGCTAACCGGAATATTTTTCCTTTATCCTTCGCATCAACTTGCTGCAGCAATTCATCAATACTGCGTTCCATTAACTCTTTTTCGTTAATCACAATTTCGAACTGCTCCGGTAAATTCAAATCGCGGCTAAACGATTTGATAAGGCGCAGATTGAATTTGTCGATCGTAAGAACATTGAAGTTTTCGTATTGATGCAATAGCTTTCGCAAGACATACTTGCTGTTCCGGATAATTTTGTCTTCTTCAATACCAATAAATTCTGCTGTTTCTTTTAAGAATTGTGCTTGAGTTGCTCCACCGTAGGCCAGTTTATTTAAATCGGCCAAAATCCTGGTTTTCATTTCGAGAGCGGCTTTGTTGGTAAATGTCATGGCGACTATTTGTCCCAACTCAGCCCTGTCTTCTTTGTCGGTGAGCAATAAACGCAGGTAGTTTCGAACCAAACTAAAGGTTTTTCCACTTCCGGCAGAGGCATTCAATATTTGAAAAGGTTTATCCAAAGAGTACAAAACTTGTATAGTTCGAAGGTATTTATTTTAAGCGAATGAACGTTGAACATCCGATCAAATGAGGGGTAAATTTCTTTTTTTTGTCCGTTTCGTTTCCGTAACTTTACGGGAGTATGAAAATGAAATTTTTAATTAGCTCTTCAATAGTTGCTGTTGCGTTGGTTTGTATTCTTATTTCCTGTCACAAACCGCTCGAAGTTGACCCACCCGCTCAAAAAACGGCAACCGGTTTAATTATCCCGAAATTTGGTTCGGATAATCTGTATTTGGATTCCATTTATACACTTTCCAGTGGTGTTAAGATCAAAGTGCAGGATATCAAATTTTACTGTTCGGCAGTTACAACTGGTGGAACAACACTTTTCGATTATACTTTATTTGATTTTAGAGAGCGGGGATCCGTTTGGTTCCAAAATGCGCCGATCTCAACCTCCACACCAGGAATTGCTTATGGCATTGGAGTAGATGCTGCGAATAATCACGCTGATCCTAGCACATTCCCCAGTTCAAGCTGGTTAAATACAATCAATGCAAATGATATGTATTGGAGTTGGAGCTCAGGTTTCATCTTTGCCAAAATTGAAGGGAAAGCCGATACCATTGTAGATGGAACAGATAACTTCGACCTTTCTTTTTCATACCACTTAGGAAATGATGAGAATTTCATTGGAAATCAAGTACAGAACGTAACACCGGTAGACGTAAGTTCAACACTGGTTGAATACCGTTTAAAAATGGATATTCAATCCTTTTTTGAGAATTCATCCAATCCTATCAATATTGCAACTGAGCATTATACACATTCAGCTTCCGGAACAGCCGCGTTAACGGAAAAAGTAAAACTTAATTTCGCTGCCTGCATAACCCCCTTATGAATAAGATCTTATTCGTTGTTCTGATTGTGATCTGCTTTTTTCTTGGTTGTACAAAAGAAAAAGTAGGGTATAGTCCTACGCCTTATAAGTTAGAAATTCCAAGTCATTTCCCTGATATGCCTATTCCAGCGGATAATCCCATGACAGTTGAGGGAGTTCTTTTAGGAAGAATGTTATTTTACGAGACAGCACTTTCACTGGATAACAGCATTTCATGCGGCAGCTGTCATGCGCCCTCAAATTCATTTTCAGATCACAACCAGTTTTCTCTGGGGGTGAATGGAACTACGGGAAACAGAAATTCCATGGCGCTTTTCAACCTGGGCTGGCAGAACAGTTTCTTCTGGGACGGTCGTTCTCATACATTGGAAGAGCAAATCCTGGAACCTGTTCCAAATCCGGTTGAGATGCATTTAAGCTGGCAGGAAGCTGTAACGCGTTTACAGAGTAAAGTTGAGTACAGAAATCAGTTTTTCAGGGCTTTTGGAATTACAGAGATTGATAAAGAACATGTGGCAAAAGCCATTGCCCAGTTTCTGCGAACTATGATCTCAGGAACTTCCAAGTATGATGTCATGTATAAACGGTTGAATTTACTTCCGATGACCGCTGAAGAGCAAATCATTAATGCAACCATAACCAATGAAGAATTGGCGGGCTTTGACTTATTCAATAGTATGGTAGGTGCAGATTGTGCACATTGTCACACCGGTACTTTGATGCAGGTCCAAAAATTCTCCAACAACGGTTTAAACAGTACTTTTACTGATTTGGGAAGAGGAGGAATTACAGGAAATCCGAATGATAACGGGAAATTTAAAGTTCCTTCTATTCGAAATATTGGTTTTAGCGCGCCTTATATGCATGACGGCCGGTTTCAAACACTGGATGACGTGATCGATCATTATTCGATTGGCGTTCAGCAGTCGGAAACCATTGATCCCCTGATAGAATATGCATTTCAGGGCGGAGTTCAACTGGATCAGGACCAGCGTAACCTGTTGAAAGCCTTTTTATTAACCCTGGATGATTACAAATTTGTAACTAATCCTGATTTCCAACCGTTAAATCCTTAATCGGATTGGAAGTATTATACTAATTTTGCACAGAATTATGGGTAAAATGATTGATGAACGAAGATTGACAACTGAGGAAAAAGCTTTGAAAATTAACCTCACAAGCGACATCTATGGCTGTTTTGCTGAAATTGGAGCGGGACAGGAAGTTGCGGCTAATTTTTTTAAAGCCGGAGGTAGCTCAGGAACAATCGCATACACGCAATCTGCTTATGACATGCGCGTTTCAGATGCCATGTACGGCGCTGCAACCCGTTATGTTTGCGAAGAACGTTTGGTTACAATGCTTCATACCGAATATAATACTTTGTGTGAACGTTTACCGAAGAAGCAGGAAGAAACACGCTTTTTCGCTTTCTGTAATACCGTTGAATCATTAAACTACCATAAAACAAACCAGGGACAGGGTTGGGTTGGACTTCGCTTTCAACTTACACCCGGTGGATCTGTAAACGATGTGATTCTGCACGTTAAAATGCATGATAACTCTCACAAAGCACAACAGGAAGCTTTAGGAATTCTTGGTGTAAACCTGATCCATGCATGTTACTTTCATTCAGACGACCTGGAAGAATACTTAACAAACCTGGTTCATAGAATTCCACGCGATAGAGTAGAAATTGATATGCTGCGCGTTTCTGGAGAAGATCTTGGAAATGTTGACAACAGAATTGTTGCATTGAATTTGGTGAAAAGAGGAATTACAGATGCTACCATGTTCGACTTATGTGGAACGGTTCTTCAGCCTGCGGCAGCATTGTACAAGCGAAATATTTTGTTGATGAGAGGGCGTTTCCGTCCGGCAACGAAAGTGCATTTGGATATGATCGAATCCGGTTACGAAATGTTCATTAAAGAAGATGGCGTGAAAGAAGAAAATGTTTCGGTCATTTTTGAGTTGACATTGAAAGATTTAACTGCCGACGGAAAAATATCAGATAAAGATTTCATAGACAGGGCAAATCTGCTGAGCGCAATGGGATACACTGTAATGATCTCAAATTACCTGAAACATTACAAAATGCTCGAGTACTTATCTAATATTGCCCGTGGTCATAAAATGGGAGTAATTGCCGGAATTTATAATGTGCATACCATTTTCGACGAGAAATACTACGATAATCTTTCGGGCGGATTGCTTGAAGCGTTTGGGCGAGGTTTCGGACATAACGTAAAAATGTACGTTTATCCCGCAATCAATGTTGAAACGGGTGATTTATATACCTTAGACAATATTCAGCTTCCGGTTCATCTGATGGGATTGATCCAATACCTGAAATCGACAAATAAATTAGAGGCTATTGATCAATTTGACAGAACCTTTCTTCATATTCTTTCGGATGATGTACTTGCGAAGATCAACGCGCATTCACCGAGCTGGGAAGACGATGTTCCGGTAGATATTGCCAAAGCCATTAAGTTTTATCAGTTGTTCGGTTATACCAATACAAAGATGGAGACGGTAAGTTGTTAGGATAGACGCGTTTTCAACCGAATTCTTCTTATACACGTTTTCTATTCGGGATGAGAGTTTTCCTTGTGTTTTTTTCATTTTTCAACGTGTTTTGGATTCTTGCACAAGAACCAAATTTCAAGAATTATACAGTTGAAGATGGATTGCCAAGTTCCGAATGTTATCAAATCTTACAAGACCGGCAAGGTTATATTTGGATTGCAACTGATAAAGGGCTTAGTCGCTATGACGGTTATAAATTTCAAAATTTCACTAAAGAAAACGGTCTTCCTGAGAATTGTGTTTTGCGAATGTACCTCGATCCGAAGGGACGAATCTGGTTTGCCTGTTTATCAGGTAAGATGGCGATTTATGAGAATGGAAAGATCAGATCACTTCCAATAAATAAGGAAATCTTACTAAAAACGAAAGGTGGAATTATTAATTCCATGGGTATGTATCGTGATACCCTGCATTTGGGTTATGTCTGCTCGAATAAGGCCCTTCAAATTGTACATAAAACCGCGTCGTTTAAATTATTAAATCTTCAAAAAAAACTTCGGGAAGGAGCTTTTACCAAAGTCTTTCCGAATAACGAAACATCTTACGGATGGCTTATTTATAACCGATCGAAGGCAAGACCGCCCTATTTGGATATCCTTTATAATCAAGAGCGGAGAACCTATAAAAATCTATTCAGCAAGTATGACGGATACTGGTATATGGTGGATCATTTCCGGGATAGATTATATGTTATTTACTCTCAGGATTTGAAAGTGCTTTCTTTGAAGGGTCAACTTTTCAAGAAAAAAACGTTTGATTCGCGTTTGCTGACAGTTAAAACCGAAAGCTCAAAAAAAGGTACCTCACTTTGGGTAGGAACCATGAATGGATTGTTTTATTTCAAAAATCACAGAAATTTGAATAATCCGGTAAAGTACCTGGAGAGTAAATCAGTAACTAATTTTTATCGGGATAAGGAAGGCGGGATATGGGTTACTACCCTGAATAATGGGGTTTATTATGCTAAAAATGTAAGAATTCAGAATTACCTTGTAAATCAAAAAATTTTCACCTTACTTAAACAAAATGACAAACTGATTCTCGGATTGGGTCGTGATCGAATGGTCATAATCGATAAAAAAAAGATCACGGAACATCTGATACCCCAAAACGATGCGGGCTATCCCATAATAGGTGTGTTTCCCATTGGAAACGATAAAGTTATATTGAGACGCCTCGGGAGCTCTATTTTCTCATTGAAGACAATGAAGATTATTTCAGCGAATCCTTATTTTTACCCGAATGATGTTGTTTACAATCCAATTACAAAAAGAGCATTACTTTTTGACCTAAACAGTATCTCGGAGTATGATCGGGATACCATAAAATCGAAATGGCTGCCGAAAGAATATCAACTCAAATTCTATTGCGCAACCCTACTGAAAAATGGTAAAATACTTGCTGGTACTAACCAGGGTTTGGCTGAATACAATAATTCCAGTAATAAAATTCGATTAATTGATAAGGATCTTCCGGATATATTACATATTTCTGAATTAGATCATGTTCTTTGGTTAGCATCAAAAGAATCAGGAATTAAAATAAAACGCAATGGAAAATCTTTTGTAATCAATTCTAAATCAGGGCTAACAAGTAATTACTGCAGGCACATCTACCTGGAAAACGCTTCTACTGCCTGGATTTCGACCAATAAAGGATTAACCAAAGTTGAAGTTACAAGCTGGTCACCGTTTAAATACAAATGCCTGCAATTTTCACAGAAAGACGGATTGATTTGCGATGAACTTACCGCAATTTGTGAATGGGAAAATAAGATTGTGGTTGTAGGATCAAAGGGTTTGAGCATGTTTGATAAGTCGAAGATGTTTATGCCTGAATACAAGCCGAGGGTTTATTTATCGGATTTGCTGATTAATGATAAGAAGCTGCAAATACAGGATTCTTATGAACTGAAAAGTGAAATCAAGAACCTGGTGATAAATTTTAGAGGATTGTGTTTCCGAAACGAGGGAAAGCTATTATACCGCTACCGGTTGCGCGGAATTGGAAATTACTGGCAAACTACATCCAATACCTCCGTTGAGTACAATAATGTTCCGTATGGAAAAATGGTATTCGAAGTTCAGGCTCAAAGTACCAATGGCAACTGGAATACCCCGGTTAGAAAAATTGTCTTGTTTTCTCCGACTCCTTTTTTTGAAACAACCTGGTTTTTTGTGTTGGTTATCGGTGTAGTCAGTTTGATGATCTGGGGTTTTGTACATTGGAGAATTCGTTTGATAAAGAAACGGGCTTCAGATCGGGAACAATTGTACCGGAAGGCTTCTGAAATGGAGATGAAGTTTCTAACGGGACAAATGAACCCGCATTTCACCTTTAATGCAATGAACTCGATTCAACATTTTATGTTGCAGAATGATCTCTTGAAAGCGCAAAAATATCTGACCAAATATTCCAAGCTTATTCGAAAGGTATTGGAAAATAATATGAGTGAGTACGTTGATCTTTCGGCGGAACTGGACCTTCTAACGCTTTATGTTGAAATTGAATCGATGCGGTTTTCCCGGAAGATTGACTTTCAGATCCACGTTAATTCTGATTTGATTAACTCTTCTAAGATTCCGCCAATGCTTATTCAGCCTTATATCGAAAATGCCATTTGGCACGGATTATTTGATGAGACTATTGTCAACGGATTGATACAACTGACTATTAGTGAAGAAGGAAATGCGCTGAAATGTATTATCGAAGACAACGGGGTAGGTCGTAAACAGGCAGAATTAAATAAAGTGCAGCATGGGAAGTCGCAATCATTAGGAATGTTGATTACCCGCAAGCGTTTAGATCATTTGAATGATTCGAATTTTGTGGCTCCGGAAATAATTGATCTTTATGATGAGTATAAACATCCGCGCGGAACAAAAGTGGTGCTTTATATTCCCGTTAATCGAAAACAGAAAGGGGAGTTATGAAACTCCCCTTCTTTTATTGATTTGTGTGATGATTAATGTGAAACGCTCATTTTTTTAGTTAATACAACTGTGTTTTCCTGAAGAACACTAACAATGTACATTCCATTACTCAATGCTGAAACATCCAGATCAATTACTCTGAAATCGTCCACGATAGCACTGTTCAGAATTACTTTTCCTGACAGATCGGTTACAACTAACGTACTGTTTTCGTTAAACGGAATAGTAACTTGTAATGAAACGATCTCCGAAGCAGGGTTCGGGAAAATTGTCAGGTCGTTTTGCGAAACTGAAATGGCACTTTGACCATCTCCGGAATTTTCTATTGATTTTAATTCCAGTCTGTATGGGAAGCGTCCTCCGTTAGTATTCAAAACTTCCCTTGCTGTTTCACGTTCTGATGAAGTTCCGTCCTGAATGATCATTAGTTCATTAGTCTGTTCTGTCGTTAATGGATCGGATAATGCCGCCAGCTTGATTTTTTCAACAGTAACGAACTCGGGCATTTCCTGAATAGCACTCAGGTACTGAAGCGCTAGAGCCGTTTGTTCTGTATACAATTTTGATAGAATGCGATTTTTCTCGTTATCAGAAAGATCTGAACCGTTAACATATACATGA
>CAMLIF010000055.1 GCA_946479985.1 uncultured Flavobacteriales bacterium | reverse complement strand
CTATTGTGGGAATAATAGGATTCGTGGTTCTATTCTTTGTAGGGAAATGGTATAAAGGCTATTTGGAACATCACAGGCGAAATAACACTGTGCGTACAGAAACACCACATGGAATTTCCAAAAGAAGGGTTCAAATTTCTATTGGAATTCTGCTGATTCTGATTTTCTCCAAATATTTTTACCAGGCAAGTATTACCAATTATTTCATTTTCTACCTGGAGAAAAAATTCCATTTACCGGAACACGAATCACAGTTATTGCTTTTTGTTTACCTGTTCACCGTTACGCTTGGCACCGTTATTGGCGGTTTGCTTGGCGATAAATACGGGCGAAGAAACATTATCTGGTTTTCCATTTTGGGAGCTGCACCGTTTACGCTTGCAATGCCATACATGGACTTAACCTGGACAATTATTTTCCTTGGAATTGCCGGATTAATCATTGCTTCTGCGTTTTCCTCCATCCTGGTTTATGCACAGGAATTATTGCCAGGAAAAATTGGAATGATCTCGGGACTTTTTTACGGATTTGCTTTTGGAATGGCTGGAGTTGGAGCCGCAGTTTTGGGAGATCTCATAGAAAATTACGGAATCATAACCATTTACCATATTTGCTCCTTTTTACCGTTGCTAGGGATTGCAGCCGCGTTTTTGCCGTCGTTTAAGCCGAAACCACGTTAATCTTCAATTCAAAACTATTTCTTCGTTGGCATGTAAAACTCTTTCAGGTAGAAAGGTTCAAAGTAAGCTACGTCTTCAAATTGCTCTTGGTTAAACTTCTCAGTTGCTAAACAAACTTGTCCTTCGGCACTGCATCTCACATCTGCAAATTGAACGTTACGCCCTTTCCAAATCTCTTTCATTTTCTCTGCACCATCGCCGAAATAAACGAAAGGCTCGTATTCCGAATAACTGTTTTCATCCAGAACATCTGCTGAAATAGGTTTCAGAAAGTTTCCATCGGGAGAAAAATGAGCCGAAAACACCTCCATTCTTCTCGCATCAATCATGGGGCACAAAACGGCATCCGGATATTCTTTTCTGGCCATTTCTGCCAAAGAAGATAATGCATCAACGGCAATCAGCGGAATGTTGAGCGCGTAACACAGTCCTTTTGCAGTTGCAACACCTATGCGCAATCCGGTGTACGAACCCGGGCCGCTCGCTACCGAAACGGCTGTGAGTTCCTGCATGGTAATTCTTTCTTTCGCAAGAACTTTTTCGATTAAAACCGTCAATTGTTCACCATGAGCAAATGCATCGTTATCAATTTCGGCTAGCTGAAGTAATTTTCCGTTGGAAGAAAGTGCTACAGAACAGACTTTTGTAGCTGTTTCAAGATGAAGGATCATTATTTCGGAAAATCTTTACACTTGTCGTGATCCAGGCCTAAACCTTCACCAATTGTATGGTATTTCTTTTCAGATTTATACCAGGTATAAGCAAGGTCCAAAGCAATTTCTTTTCCCTTTACAACAACATACACTTCATAATAATCTTCGTAACCTGTAGCTCGAACAATGATTTGCTCAACTTTCAATTTAACAGGTTTCGTTGGTTTTGCTCCGGGTTCCAAAAAATCCTCACAGCATCCGCAGTAACTGTAAATCGTGCTGTTTTTTTTGATGAATTCGGCTGCAGTCATTGCATCTTCTCTCGAAATGTAAGCCAGTTGGTCGGCAAATGAGAAATTCGAAATCAAAGCAAAGAAAAGGATAATAACAAATGTTTTCATGCTGCAAAAGAAGTGAAAAAGTTGAGAAATCACCTAAAAAACACAATTGTAATTTAACCTGACTATCAGGAACTGCGTTTCTGTTTGGTTACAACTCGGTAAATTAAATAGAAAACTCCTAGAGGCATCAGTATTAATCCTGTATACATCATTTCTTTTCCATACGGATAATGCTGTATTCTGAATCTGGTTCCCAAATAAGTAAGACAAACTCCCAATACAACGGCAACTATTGATAATGCTTTCATTTATTTTTTAGATGATAAATGAAAATCGATGAAAAGTAACCATCTTCATATTATGAATGAATCACTTCCAGTTTGAAGCCAATTCCATGAACATTCTGAATTGAAATAGTCGGGTCGGAACTGAGGTATTTTCTCAGCTTAGTAATGAAAACATCCATACTTCTCCCTGCAAAATAATCGTCCTGGCCCCAAACTGCCGTCAAAATAGTTTCTCTTGAAACCACGTTATTTTGGAATTGACAAAGCATTTTCAAAACCATTGCTTCTTTCTTGGTCAATGTTTTTTTGAAATCCGGGTGAACCAGGGTGTAATTCTCTGTATCGAATACATATTCCCCGATATGAAGAACCTTGCTTTCCGGTTCGTCAACAATATTTACACGCTTCAAAAGTGCTTTTACACGAAGGGTTAATTCATCAAAAGCAAACGGTTTCGTTAGATAATCATCGGCTCCGGCTTTGAATCCTTCTACCTTGTCTTCAGTCAGTGATTTTGCCGTTAAAAACAAAATGGGAACATCCTGGTTGATTGCGCGGATATCTTTGGCAAGCGTAATTCCATCTTTTTTGGGCATCATAACATCAAAAATGCAGAGATGGAATAATTCTTCCGTAAAGCGTATTTGTCCTTCGTTTCCGTTTGAACACAATACAACTTCGTATCCTTCCATTTTCAATTGTTCTGAGATAATGAAACCAAGGTTGGTATCATCCTCAACCAATAATATTCGTGCTTTTTTGCCTTTCGACACTGCAGGTTCGGATTTTGCTAAGACTTCACTCATGGATGTGAATTTAAGAAATGTAAACCAAACCGAGTCTTTTTTCCGGAAAAACGATTTGGCCTAAAATACAACAAGAGCTTGAAACGGGCGTCTCAAGCTCTTGTCACACTAATCAACCTAACCTACTACTACTTCGTCAAAGGTAAGTTGATTTAATTCATCTACAAGCATATTTTGGAAGAACTTTGTTTGATATGACAATTAAGGAATCCACGGAATTTAAGAAGTCAGATGACAGGATTTAATTTTCACCGCCAATTATTCATCATTCGTGGTATGAATCTCTACATTTCAAGTAATTTTTCACAAAACAAAAGAAAAGCTGTTGCATATTTTCCAAGTTAGGAGTTCAACAATTGATTGTTTTTTGCTTGATTTTTTTGAGGGAGTTGTCAGTTTTTGATTCAAGCTGTACATATTTACACATTCCACGATCACTCTGGCCGATTAACCGGGCTGCTACATTTTCTCATTGAATTAACCGATGAAAAAATTAACTTTGAAAGAAACAAAGACAGGTATGAATAAGATTGTTCTAATAGACGACGAAGAAGATATCCGGGAGATTGTTGCATACAACCTGAAAAAAGAAGGATTCACAGTCTTCACTGCTGAGAATGGCAGAACGGGTATTGAATTGTGTAAATCAGAGCGACCAGATCTTATTCTTCTTGACGTTATGATGCCCGGAATGGATGGAATTGAAGTATGTGAAACACTTCGAAAAACCGCCGGACTAGAACAAGTGCTGATTTGTTTTTTAACCGCCCGAAATGAGGATTACAGTCAGATTGCCGGATTAGATGCCGGAGCCGATGACTATATTCCCAAACCAATCAAACCACGCGTTCTTGTAAGCAGAATTAATGCTCTGCTACGGCGAAAAGAAGCTCCTATCAGCGCTGTTGAGTTAGAAGGAACAATTACTATCAACAGAGAAAAATACACTGTCTTCAAAAACGGAAACCCGATTCATTTACCGAAAAAGGAATTTGAGTTACTTGCTCTTTTGGCTTCACGCCCGGAGATTGTTTTTGAGCGTGATATTATTTTGGAAAAAGTTTGGGGAACCGATATCGTTGTTGGTGACAGAACTATCGACGTACACATTCGTAAACTGCGGGAGAAAATTGGTGATAATTATATCAAAACCGTAAAAGGAATCGGCTATAAATATTCGGCAAGCGGAGAATGACCAAAAGTCAAAAGTCACGATCGGAAAAAACCAATCATGACTTCTGACTCTTTTTGTCTTTAGCAATGAGAATCTTGTTATTGAATCAGATTCCCAATTCTATCTGAAAAATCCCTCCAAAACGGCCAGTTTCAGTTTCATTCCTCAGATTACGTGTAATCTGGTATAAAACGTTTGCCTGAACTTTTACTCTGTGACCATTTAAGTAACGTGTAACCCCCAATTGAAATTCATCCGTTCCTTTCAAATTCACTCCCGAAAAATCCGGATTATCATAAACTGAATTAAAAGGAGTAATACTGGCATAACGAGCGGCAACTTCCCAATTAGATTTAAACAGATAACTTACCTGCTGCAGCACACCATAACCTGCATAAACAGTTTGAATATTAGATGAGTCTGATGAAAATGTGATCGGATTTGAACAGTTGCGCTGCATTAATTCAGAGTAAACAGCAAAGCCTTTGTATTTAAATAGTAAATCGATTGATATCGTTGTAAGATCCGTTTTTGTGTATAAATCTCTTCCCAATTGCCCGCCGGTTCTAACAGCATCATCATTGAAATTATAAGATGCTCCAATAGAAAGTTTCGGTTTATTTTCGCGCTCGAGATCACCTTCCTGATAATCGTTTTTCCCGGTGAAAGAACCAAATGGTAAAGCCTCTATACGACCTGTATAACTTAATCCGCTGTTAGATTGAGTTGTATTTCTCCCTTCTCCTGAAGTTACAGCTCCGGAAACGGAAAAATAATTCTGTTTATAAGTTCCGAAGAAACCAAAATCACGATCAATAGTAAATGTAGCGTTCACAATAGAACGATCTGCAAACTGCTGATCTCCTGAAGAAACAACCCGCTGACGGTTTCCCGGAAGTTTCGTTTGACCAAATCCAAATTTCAATCCTTCAATCGGTTCATAATAAACAACCGCATCACGTACAATATTCGAGCTCGTATTCACAACAGACTCCTGGGTCATGTCCCAATCCATATCGCCTCTGGAAAAAGCCAGCTGAACTTTGTATGTCAGCTTCGGATCGTAAACAAATCCTTCTAATTTCAAACGTAGTCTACGAACCCGGAATTCATAAGATGCAGCGGACAAATCGTCTTCAGAACGAGTTAAGAATGCTGCTCTGTTTTGCATTCTGAATTGAAGGCGCATGGAGAAAATAGAGTCTTTTCCTACAAACTCAATCCCTTTTTGAGATCTGGTATAAATGGCCGTTTCTTGCTTCTGGGTAAAAACAGTGCTTGAGGCTAGAATACATACTACGGTTGCAAATTGTTTCATTTTCGAATTATTTGGGGGCAAAACTAATTTCTTCACACTCAATTAACACACACTAAATCGTTTCATAATAAAACCTTAACGATCTTAATATTCGCTTAACATTGAGCTGATTTTAGGGATGAATATTTTCATTCATCCAAATTCAAAAGATGAAAAACAGAGCTTCAAACATCATTCCTTAACATTAAATTAATATTGAATTTTTCTCAAGCCACTGATAATGATGATCTTTAGTTATGCAAACCCGATAAACCGGTCTTTTTCACTCCACTTTACGTTTACGTTAACATTTCTTTTGACTATCGTTTAATTCCGTTGGGCAAGTACCTTTGTGCCGATAAATTAAATAGACAAAAATGGCATCCGGAATATTAAAATTCTTCTTACCGAAAGACCGAGTATTTTACTCTTTATTCGAGCAGGCTTCTCAAAATTTGGAAGCGATTGCAGGTAAACTGGTTCAATGTGTAAACGAATCAGATTACAACAAAAGAGCCACCATCATTAAAGAAATGGAAGATTTAGAGCATCAAAACGATGATTTGACGCACGAAATCTTCATGGAATTAGGTAAAAATTTCATTACTCCTTTTGACAGAGAAGATATTCATGCTCTGGCTACATCATTAGATGATATCGCCGATCACATTTATGCTTCTGCGAAGAAAATTAACTTCTACAAAGTAGATCCGAACGATTCAGGTATTCTAAAAATGGCTGACGCGATTCTGGAAGCTGTTTTGGCAGTAAACGAATCGGTTAAAGAACTGAGAAACCTGAAAAATACTCAAAAAATTATCGAGTGTGTTATCAAGATCAACTCGATCGAAAATCAGGCAGATGACATCTTTGA
The DNA here is from genome assembly GCA_946479985.1 of uncultured Flavobacteriales bacterium. The sequence goes on along the minus strand of CAMLIF010000055.1, from coordinate 19,311 downwards.
TTTAAGTATTGAACGTTTATTCGAATCGGATATTGATGCTAAAGACTTGATCAAAAAACGTGAGATCTACCAAATTTTAGAGGTTGCAACCGACAAATGTGAAGATGTTGGAAATGTGATCGAATCAATCGTTGTAAAATACGCGTAAGCGAAACCTAAGAATTTTAAGATATGTTTTCGTTATTAATCGTCATCATAATTGTTGCCTTGTTATTTGACCTGGTAAACGGTTTCCATGACGCCGCAAACTCCATCGCTACAGTTGTTTCCACCAAAGTATTAACTCCTTTCCAGGCAGTTGTTTGGGCAGCGGTATTTAACGTTGCCGCATTCTGGGTTTTCGATATGAGTGTTGGAAATACGGTTGCAAAAACAGTTGACAATTCAGTTATTGACCTTTGGGTAATTTTAGCTGGTTTGGTTGCTGCAAGTGCATGGAATTTATTTACATGGCGACTTGGACTTCCTTCCTCTTCTTCTCACACCTTAATCGGGGCTTTCGCAGGTGCAGCAGTTGCACACGCAGGATTCAGCGTATTAAAGATGGAAGAGATTATCAAACCGCTGATGTTTATCTTCCTGGCACCAATTATTGGTGGTGTAATTGCATTTATTATCGCTTTGGTTACTGTACAGCGGTCGTTTATCAAGAAAATGGTTTGGGCAACTTTGCTTTCATTTATTACGGTTTTCGCTTCATGGTACTATAAAGATTATATCGATCTGAAACCTGTTATGATCTGGATCATTGCTTGCACACTAGGGACTTTCCTTGTTGTTTACACGTTGTACCAGATTGTTTACGGAAGTCGGCAAAGTGCTTTGAAAGAGTCAACCATGTACAAACGACTGCAATTACTTTCTTCTGCAGCATTTTCGCTTGGACATGGTGGGGCAGATTCTCAAAAAGTAATGGGTATTATTTGTGCCGCTCTGATCGTTTATTCGAATTCAATGCGTGAAACAGGACAAGACGTCCCGGATGCCTTGCAGGTTTCGGAAGTGGTTCAGATCAAATACGAAGATAAAGAAGGAAAGGTCAAAAAATTCTCTCCGAAATATGCCGAGATCGACAATCACGTAATTTATATGGACGGAAAAGATATTATTGATGTATCTGACGACCAGAAACTGTATGATGATGAAACGATGACGAAAGAGGCTGATAAGTCGAATCCGTTATTTGCTAAACTGAAAAATCCGAAAGATTTTGATCTGGCGAAGAAAGAAATGTCGACATTATTGGTTTACTCTAAAGGTTCTGAGATTCGGGATTATGAATCGCAGGAATTGATCTTCAAGAAAAAACAACTGAATAAAAAATACCGTTACGCAAGTTTTTTCAGCTCTTATGTTGATGATAACGGTAAATTAATTCACGGATACAAGCTGGAATCGAAAGTTCACAGCGACACCATGCCATATTGGATTGCACTTTGTTGTTACATCATGATTGGTCTTGGGACGTTGATGGGAGGTTGGAAAATTGTAAAAACAATGGGAACCAAGATTACGAAAGTAACGCCGTTAGAAGGTGTTTGTGCTGAAACTGCAGGAGCATTGACGTTATTCACAGTTTCTCAATTCGGAATTCCGGTTTCAACTACTCACACAATTACCGGTTCTATTATCGGAGTTGGAGCAACCAAACGACTCAGTGCCGTGCGTTGGGGAGTTACGATCAACTTACTTTGGGCATGGATCTTAACGATTCCTGTTTCCGGAGTACTTGCAGCAATTGTTTATGCAATCATGAAAATGTTCCATTAAGAAATACTCTGTTAGAGAAATTAAAAAAACCGAAGTGAGGGTAACGCCTACTTCGGTTTTTTTGTAACCAAAAACCCACGAAATCGTTTCCGAAGCCAAAGCTCTATTTATGAAAGCGATTCAATTCACTGCAATTATTTCTGTACTTGCACTTTTTATACTCTCCTTTGCGAAACCGAAGAAACCAATTCAGGATTTAAAAAGCATGAAAAAAGCCTTGAAAATAGGCTACGAATACGTTCCAACCGGGCAGATAAGATATGAAGGCGATACAATAACTGTTCAGGGATTTTTCATGTATCGAAATGAAATCAGCAACTTTGATTATCTGGAGTATTTGGCTGCCTTGAAACTAGCAGGAAAAACGGAAGAATACATTGTGGCACTGCCTGACACACTTGGATGGAGAACACCACTTGCTTTCGGAGAAAAATATGTTGATTATTATTTACGTCATCCTGCGTACAGAGATTACCCGGTTGTGAACATTACAAAAGCTCAGGCAGAAAAATATTGCGAATGGCTTACACAAGTGTGGCGCATAAAAACCGGAAATGAAACAATCGTTTTTCGTTTGCCAAAACGGGAAGAATTTCTGAAAGCAACTTATGGAAATTCAATGGAACGAACTTATTCCTGGAACTCTCCTTACATCTTAAACGAAAAAGGCAAAGCACAATGCAACTTTCTAACCATTGGTTCAGGTTCAATAGCAAGAGACACCATTACGGGAGAATTAGTTGTAAACAGAAGTCTTGGTGAAGAATATGGAGTTACAGGAAGTTCAAGCGATTTCGCAGACATCACCGCACCCGCAAACTCCTACTTACCAAATGAATTCGGACTCTATCACTTAAACGGAAATGTCTCAGAAATGGTAGCAGAAGACGGAATTGCTGTTGGTGGCGATTGGTATTCACCCGGTTATGATATTCGAAACTTAAGTACGAAAGCATTTACGAAACCAAATCCAACCGTTGGCTTCAGGGTCGTTATGACTTTTGTTGAAACAAATTAAAAACTTCTTTTGCTCACTAAAAGCATGTCAAAGTATATTTGCTGAAAAAGCAACACAATGACTTTACAAGATACAATTGGCGCAGTAGAACAGTTTCACGACGCATTTAAGATCCCAAATAATTACGAACCGACTCCAACACTGAGTGAAGCAGATATTGAACTTCGTTTCAACCTGATGAAAGAAGAGAACGAAGAGTATTTGGAAGCTGCGAAAAACGGAGATATTGTTGAAATTGCTGATGCTTTGGGTGATCAGTTGTACATTCTTTGCGGAACAATTCTAAAACACGGATTACAACACAAAATCGCTGAAGTATTCCAGGAAATCCAACGCTCAAATATGAGTAAACTGGATGCCGACGGGAATCCGATTTACCGTGAAGACGGAAAAGTATTGAAATCCGAATTGTACTTCAAGCCAAATATTGGTGCTATTCTGGCACAATGAATCGGTTTAACATCCGGGTTTACGGAATTTGTTTAAACGAACAGAACGAAGTACTCGTTTCTAAAGAATCACATTCCGGATTGGATTTCACGAAATTTCCCGGTGGAGGACTTGAATGGGGAGAAGGCACAAAAGACTGTCTTAAACGTGAATTTCAGGAAGAATTCGGATTAGAAATTGAAGTAGGTGAATTATTCTACCTCACCGACTTTTTCCAGCTTTCGGCTTTTGCAGAAACCGACCAGGTCATCTCCATTTATTACCGGTTTGAATTAAAAGGAGAATTGAATCAGGAGACATGGGCCGGAGACAAAAACGAGCAGCTCTGCTGGATTTCGCTTTCCGAATTGAGCGAAGACGTTTTTATGTTCCCGATAGATAAATTAGTTGGAGAACGATTGAAAAGTATTTGAGGTCGCAATTTGCGACCTCAAAATTTTAACAAATAAAATCTCACATTACCTTATTTTTAGCTTGTTCGAAATGTACTTTTTTCTTAGCTTAAATAAGAAAGCACTTATGGAACAAATCATTTTCCGCCAAAAAACCAAAGAAACCCGCGCATTGAAAGTCATTTTAGACTCCGCTTTAGCAGTTCTCTATTGTGTTGACACAAAACGCTTAAATGAAGTTGTGAAACGAAATATCAAACGTTTCCCCACCAGATTTCATGTTCACACTGACCAAAGAAGAATATGAAATTTTGAGGTGCAAAAACAGCACCTCAAAATCAAAAGCCGGAGGAAACAGGTATTTACCTTATGTTTTTACAGAGCAGGGAATAGCGATGCTGAGCGGTTTATTGAATTCGGATATGGTCCGCCGCGGCGGATCCAGAAGGAAAAACAAGTTGTTGAACAAGGGCAGCGAAAGAGAATCGGATTTTAGAATTCGTTCGCCAACAACGAATAACAATCAGAATTCTCATATTTCCCATCTACGAGGTAATCTTCCCGCAATGTTCCTTCGAAAGTAAAACCAAAACGCTTCAACAATCGGACTGACGGCTCATTCCAATCTGCAACCAGTGCTTTTATCCTGTGCAGCTTCATTTCATTGAAACCAAAATCGAGAACTGTTTTCAGAACTTCTGTCATAAATCCTTTTCCCTTGAATTCGTCTTTTCGGAGTAAATAGAACAATTCTGCGCGGTGATGACGACGGTCCCAGGTATGAAATCCGCATTCTCCCATCGGAATCCGGGTTTCTTTATCCAAAATGAGGAAGTAGTGATGCGAGTAACGATTGGTTTCCATTCCGCCATCGTGCATCATTTGGTAATGGGAAAAACTCACCTCATCACAACCAAGGAAAGTCATGATTTCTTCTTTCGACTGCGTGTTGAACAATTCATGAATATTGGCCGGAGTAAGCGGACAGAGAACAAAACGTTCTGTTGTAATTTCTGTTTGCAGCATGTTACTTCAATTTTTCGTTGTTTTTATGCCGGTCTGAATCACGAGTTGTTTTCTTTTCCAGGTTTTTCTTTAAAGCATCTTCCAGATCAACTCCCGTTTGATTCGCCAGGCAGATCAGCACGAAAAGCACATCTGCCATTTCATCACCCAAATCTTTATTTTTGTCTGACTCTTTTTCACTTTGTTCACCGTACCTGCGGGCGATAATTCGCGCTACTTCTCCTACTTCCTCGGTAAGCATCGCCATATTTGTCAACTCGTTGAAATAACGAACGCCAACTGTTTTGATCCAATCATCGACTGTTCTTTGCGCATCTGAAATTGTCATCTCTAATAAATTGTTGTTTTAATTATTCTTTACAATGAGCTTCGATCATCAGTCTTGTCGAGATGACGAATTTACACTGAGCTTCGGTCATCGAGTCCGCCGCGGCGGAAGATGCCGAAGTGTTATTCTCTGTTTTTTGAATCCATTATTATTGTCACGGGGCCATCATTTATAAGCCCCACTTTCATATCGGCGCCAAAAACTCCGGCTTCAACGTTCACATTCGATTGTGCTTTTAATTCCCGGAGAAAATATTCGTATAGCGGAATAGCCTGTTCTGGTCGGGCAGCCTGAATAAAACCTGGTCTGTTCCCTTTTTTCGTGGAAGCGTGCAGTGTAAACTGGCTAACTACCAAAAATGAGCCATTCGACTCAGCAATTGAACGATTCATTTTTCCTTCATCATCCGGAAAAATACGCATCCCGACCAATTTACCGATCAAATAATCGGCGTCTGATTGATCATCAGCATGTTCAATTCCAAGCAAGATTAAAAAACCATTGTCAATTGACGAATGAATTTCACCGGAAATTTTCACTGCAGCTTCAGAAACACGTTGAATGACTACTCGCATGGTTAAAATTAATGATACTTTTGAAAGTACATACCTAAATCATTACAACCTGCATGTACTCAAAATCAGAAAATTTCGCGCTTGTTTCTACGGTGAACATCCTGATCATCGCCCTGCATTAACTGTAAATACGTCCAATACCTGCTTTCGTAGATTTCACCGCTTTTAACCATTTCTTTGACTTTACAAGCCGGTTCATTGATGTGCTGACAATTATGGAATTTGCATTGGCCGATTACAGCGCGCATTTCCGGAAAGTAATGAGAGATCACTTCTTTCTCAAGATCAACAATTCCGAATGCTCTTATTCCGGGAGTATCAATAATAAATCCCCCCGACTGCAAAGGATGCATTTCAGCAAAAGTGGTGGTATGCTGTCCCTGATGGTGCGCAGAAGAAATCTCTCCGATTCGCAGATCTAAGGTTGGATCCAGCAAATTCACAAGTGAACTTTTCCCGGTGCCTGAATGTCCGGCAATCATGACTTGTTTTCCTACTATCTCTTCTTTCAAAAATTCGACATTGATGTTTTTTTCTACGGAAATCGCTTCACAGGCGTAGCCAACTGTTTGATACAAATCCATCAGGGCATCCAGATCGAAACGTTCCTCTTCATTCAACAAATCAATCTTGTTAAACAAAATAGTAACAGGAATCCGGTAAGATTCTGCTGCGACTAAAAAACGATCAATAAAAACGGTGTGTGTTTCCGGATGTTTGAGCGTTGCAACCAAATAGGCCCTGTCAATATTCGACGCCAGAATTTGTTTTTGTTTACTCAGATTTGTGCTTTTTCGAACCAGGCAATTTTCCCGCATGTGATAATCTAAAATCACTCGGTTTCCTTCTTCGTCTTCTTTCGGGTCCAGAATTACCGTATCACCGACAGCTATCGGGTTGGTGGTTTTCAAGTCTTCCAACTTCATTTTTCCACGAACCCGGCAATTGGCAATGGATCCGTCATTCAACATAACGTGGTACCATTTTCCGGTAGATTTTAAAACTTTCCCTGTGATTTCAGACATGGAAACAAAGATAGATAGAATTGATACTTCGACAAGCTCAGTAATCCAATTCCAATTCGAAAATTGAAAATGAAAAAGAAGTCCGGTTCTTTTACGTGCTGCATTCACAATTTTCAATTAATTCACTTGAGATCATACTAACTATTATTCATCGTCATTCGTTATCTTCGTAGCCAAAGAATAGTATATGTCAATTGAAGTCACAAATCTTTCTAAATTTTACGGGGAACAAGCAGCCGTAGATAACATCAGTTTTTCTATCGGAAAAGGAGAAATTGTTGGTTTCCTTGGACCGAACGGTGCCGGAAAATCTACGACTATGAAAATGATCACCGGATTTATTCCTTCAAGCAGCGGAACAGTGAAAGTTTGTGGAAAAGAAGTTTCTTTAGATTCAATTGAAACACGAAAACACATTGGTTATTTACCTGAAAACAATCCGTTGTATCTGGATATGTATGTGAAGGAATATTTAGAGTTTGTCGGCAAAATTTACAAGATCAAAAATGTTCGTGAGCGCGTGAAGGAAATGATCCAGCTGGTAGGATTGGAAGTGGAGCAAAACAAAAAGATCGGGATGCTTTCAAAAGGTTACCGTCAGCGAGTTGGATTGGCACAGGCCATTATTCACAACCCGGATGTTCTTATTTTAGACGAGCCTACTTCTGGTCTGGATCCAAATCAATTGGTTGAAATCCGCGATTTGATCCGTAGAATCGGGAAAGAAAAAACAGTGATGCTTTCAACGCACATTTTACAGGAAGTTGAAGCCATTTGCGACCGTGTAATTATCATCAGAAGAGGAAAACTGGTTGCCGATAATTTAGCTTCGAATCTCCAGGTTGCAACCGATCTTCAGGTTGTTTATGTAGAATTTGATGGCAAAGTAGCTAAATCATTACTGAATAAGATTTCCGGAGTTTCGAAAGTTGAATCCGTTGATGAAAACGCATTCCTGATTGAAAGCGCTGATATTGAAGATTTGAGAAAAACAGTCGCCCAGTTTGCCCAGCAAAACAACTTATTGATCCTTACGCTTCGTGTTGAAGAGAAATCATTGGAAGAAGTGTTTAAATCGTTGACTAAGTAAACTACTGTAACGAAAACCTTTTATTACGTTGTGCGCTTATGCGCTACTTATTGATCTTGTTTGTTTTAACGTGCGGAAAGATATATTCATTCGCTCAAAATCAACTGTACAATGGTTTTCAAGGGACTAAATGGTACATCAACGCCGCTGAAATATCTGAGTTCGGGCGGAATGATTCAACGATCCTGGTAACTTCCGTTTCCCGTGGACATTACGTTTACTTCGGAGAAAAACTGGAGTTTGGGCAAGATTCTAACAAATATTACAAACCGGAAAGCAAATTCTATTTGTACCGTGTTGTATATGACAGTACTTATCATTCAGGATGGATCGATCTCTATAACAGCAAAAAAGAGCTTAGAAAAGGCAATCCCTCTGTCAGTTATGATCTCACTCTCGATGCATCTGAATTAAGACTCACAGAATGGAACCATAACGAGATAATCAAAGATCCGGATTTTGTAAAAACATTTTTTCTTTCAACAGAGAAAGATTCGCTGTCTTTAACTGCTACCATTCTGGGAAATTGGGTTTGCGATTCATCAATAAATCTCATTTTCAATCCGCCAACGGATACCATTACCTTTAGAAGATCGTCAGCACAAATAAGTGATTCAACTTGTTTGTATTCTTTTGACCGGCAGGAGGGCGAATTGCATTGTAAAAGTAAATGCCTGGAATATGAACCGGTTCGTGATACCGTTTCCTTGTCAAGGAACATACGCAGCAGGGGATACGCTCCGGACCCTTATTATATCACTCATGAAAGTGGCCTATGTTCAATTGATTTGAAAAACCGGCAACTTGTGTTTTATCCTGGTGAAATTTCTTATACGATTATAGAGCTATCGGAAAATCAAATGAAACTGGTATGTAAACAAAAATGACTCAACAATAACTCCAACTTATGCGCTGCTTAATTTTTATACTTCTTTTATTTTGTTCTGCTGCTTTTTCACAGAAATCGGAGGAAGTTAACATTGATCAAATTCAGGGAACCTGGTGGTTAAACACTGTGCAGGTAGAACATTTTGCTGACAATTCCACCGATAAAATATCTTCAGGTGTAAATTCAGATTATGCATTAGAGATTACTGAAGATTCAGTTTTTTTCAGAAGCCCCGAATTGCGTTATTACAAGAAACTCAATACTGGTTTTACTTATTCGATCACTTCCGATTCAATCTTTAAAACCCATATACTGAACTTATTTACAGGAAAAGGGAAACACAAGAAAAAAGCGGATTCCTACAACTTTAAGTTGGTAAACGGATTGCTCATTTTAAGCAGCTTTTATGAACCCGACGCGAATTTCGATATGCTTACCCAAACAAACTATTACACCTATTCCAGATTCAAAGATGAAGAGAAATTATATGAGAAAATTTCCGGCGCATGGATCACCAGGAGTTATGGTTTTGTTGATTCTCAAGATTCAGACACAATATATTATACTCGGAAAAGCACAATCCAAAACGACTTCACCGGCATCGAAGTTTCTTTTAAAACGGTACATGGTGAGCCTAGAATGTATTATGAATACACTTATAGCCTGAGTTCAGGCACCAATGAAATTTATGACGGTGTTTACGTAGCTTCAGACTGCTTTATCATTATCAAACCAGATCAAAAAGAATTGATTATTGGTAACGATGAAAGAAAGACTGTTTTTCACATTGTTGAATTAACCGATGAAAAAATGATCATAATCCGTCACTAGCGTGACGTTTTAACGATCCAATATAAAAAAGGCCAGCAATTGCTGACCTTTTCCTATTATATCAAGAACGTAAACTCAATCTTTATTCGGAGCTAAGTACCTATAAACCACTCCTGCGATAATTGCTCCTGCTATTGGTGCAGCCCAAAACAGCCAGAGTTGTTCTATCGCCCAACCCTGCACAAAAATGGCCTGACTAGTGCTTCGTGCCGGGTTCACAGAAGTATTGGTAACTGGAATACTGATTAAATGAATCAAGGTTAATCCCAAACCAATCGCAATTCCGGCAAATCCGGGAGATGCATTTTTGTGAGTGACTCCCAAAATAATGATTAGGAAAAGAAATGTCATTACCACTTCTGTTATCAGGGCCGACATCATATTATAGCCATCAGGAGAATGTGTACCATAACCGTTTGCAGCAAATCCTCCCAATTCAAAATCGGTTTTTCCGCTTGCAATCAGATACAAAACACCAGCCCCGGCTATACCACCTAAAACCTGGGATGCAATGTAAGGAAGAATGTCTTTCGCATTAAATCTTCCACCTGCCCAAAGTCCAATAGTAACTGCAGGATTTAGATGACATCCGGAAATATGCCCGATTGCATAAGCCATTGTTAGAACAGTTAACCCAAAAGCAATAGAAACACCAACGAATCCAATTCCCAACTCGGGATACCCAGCGGCTAAAACAGCACTTCCACAACCTCCAAGTACCAACCAGAAGGTTCCAATAAATTCAGCAAGTAATTTTCTCATAGTGATTTGTTTTATGTTTACACCGAAATTTATTTTCCGATGCATAATAAATATATGTTTTTATAGAGCCGGTTGAGCGAGCAATATTTGTAAATTGTTAAACACCAAATGTGAATTACATCAGTTCGTTATTGGTCCAACAGTCAATTGATAGGTGTAGATAATAACTCTCACCTTGATTTGGAATATTTAACCTCTTTTAAGAACGTTTGAACGGATTATATAGTTATTTTTAAGCTGGATTTTTCCTACGCTTACACTATTTACTGATAAAAAAACAGAAGATCAGTAGTGTATGAAAACCGTATTTACCCTATTATTTATTATCAGTTTTGCTACTTCGCTCTCGTTCTGTCAAACAGGACCAGCAGGAGTTGGAACATCAGCAATAAATGTTTTGTGGCTAAAAGCTGATGCCGGCACAAGTACAACAACGAATGGCGCCTCAGTTTCATCGTGGAATGATCAATCGGGAAACGGTGTTGTTCTATCGCAAAGTTCAGCCGCACAACAACCGCTTTTCTCAAGTTCACTAATGAACGGGTATCCTTCCATTGAATTTGACAACAATAATGGAACAGGACAAAACGATTACTTCAGCGCTCCGGACAACTCTATTTTCGATAATACCAGCGGCTACAGTTTTTTCACAGTTACCCGGATGAAAAGTCTGGGAAATGCGCAGTCAATTATCAGCAAACGCAATAATGTTGGAAATGAAGAAGCTTTTATGCTTTTTTTCTATTCGGGAAATGCACTTCATGTAGATATTGACAATGATAACAACCGCTTTTCCAATGGAGCTGCGAATACAATTAACTCCAATAAAATTTATGACATCTTCTACGACGGATCTCTGGCAACGGGTCAGCGCGCAACTGTTTTTGACAGAGAACAACTTCAAATCACCGCAGCAGAATCCAGTGCAGTTGTAGCAGATAAAAATTCGCCGTTAGTTATTGGAGCAACTCACGTGAACGACCCTCGGGCGTTTGATGGATACATCTCGGAAATTATTGTTTATCGTACCAAGGTGAACGATGCTCAACGCGTTATCATCGACAATCACCTTTCAGCGAAATACGATATTCCCCTAACTTCCAATGATTTTTATTCCGGTGATTACAATTCAAACGGTGATTACGATCGCAATGTTGCTGGAATAGGCCGTGACGCTTCCGGCAGCTCAAATCCGGAATTCGATCCATCAACTTGCGCGGGAATGGGAATTCAATCGGTTTCCGGTTTAGATAATGGGGACTATATTTTGGCCGGATACGCTTTCCCAGCCAATTCAGAAGTAACGACTGATGTAGCAGGAATCACAGGAACGAATGTTTCCCGCTGGCAACGCATCTGGTATATTGACATTACGAATACCGGAACGACCAACACCACGCATATAACTTTTGATATGAGTGACGGAAACATGACTGGAGTCAATCTGGGCGTGGTTTCCAATTATGCATTGGTATATCGCGCGGCACAAACCGGACCCTGGACAGAAATTGCAACTGCAACATCTATTGCTGGAGATCAGATTTTGTTTTCAAATCAATTGCTGACACTGGACGGATATTACACGTTGGCTACGAAAGATTTTTCGGCAAGTCCGCTTCCGGTTGAACTTACCTTTTTTGATGCGCAGTTAACCGGTTCAAAAGTGGAGGTAACCTGGCAGACTGCAAGTGAACACAACAGTAGTCATTTCAACATTGAACGCTCGGAAAGTGGTGAACAATGGACAACTGTTGGTACAGTTTCAGGTCAGGGAAATTCATCTGTTACTAACGATTACAACTTCCCGGATGAAATGCCATTATACGGAATTTCGTATTACCGGTTGAAACAAACTGATCTGGACGGAGCTTATGACTATTCAGAAGTAAAAGTGGTAGATAACTCGCGGATCAAAAGCAATATGCAGTTATTCCCGAATCCGGCAAATAGCGGAATTGTTAACATCCTCTCGAAAGAACCAATAACATCTGTCAAACTAATCGATCCGAAAGGAAAACTTCAATTTGAACAGGTATTAGACAACGAACATTCATTTACACTAGATCTTCAGGGATTTGCGTCCGGTATTTATTTCGTCTTAGTAAATAATGAATCTTACCAGCTCGTAATCCTCTAAAATCAGATTGTTTCCGTTTTAGGTTTTTCCCCCAGGATATTCCGCGCCAGATAATGCATCAAATAAATCAATGGTGTGAGACAAACTGCAATGAACAATTTCGTGACATAACCTGTAAATGCAAGAAACAATGTTTCATTCAATGTAAATGCTCCTGATAACCACAGCCCGATCAGTGCCACAATCAATGAATCTGCCAATTGCGAAATAACTGTTGATCCTGTGCTTCTAAGCCAGATTTGTTTTCCTTTTGTGAGTTTGTTGAAAAAATGAAAGAGCTGTACATCGAGCAGCTGTGAAACAATGAATGCGGTAATACTTCCAACCATAATCCACAGCGAGCCGCCAAATGCTTTTTGAAACTCGGCATCCGAGAGCCACGATCCTTCTGCCGTTGGTAGTTTCACTGCAACAAAAACGAGCAGAAAACAAAATCCAATGAGAATAGTAGTAATCCAACTCAATCGGCGAACGGCTTGTTTCCCGAAATATTCATTCATAACATCAGTCAGTAAAAAAACTATCGGCCATGGAACAATTCCAGCGATGATAGGCCAAAATGCGCCCATATAAACCAACTTACAGGAAATCAATTCCGCCACAATTGCACTTGTGATGAAAATTCCAGCCATTACCATAAAGGCAATTTCTTTTCGTGTTTGAAGCATGGGCTAAAGTAATAAACTTGACAAGAATATATGCTAAAGTCTATTTACAGGATTAAACAATCTGAAAACACAACTAAATCTAGTCTTCCTTATCATAGATTTCCTTCAACTGATCCACATATTCCGCTTTCTTTCTTCGATAAATTTCTAGTTGTTTTTTGGATAGAACATCCGCAAATTTTCTTTCTCTTGCCTCCTGTAACTCAAGACCCTTTTGTTTTTTAACCGATGTAGTTTCATCTGATTTCCAAACCTCATCTAACAATACGGCATAATGCTTATTAATGACAAGCACTTTTGATTTTTGAACCGAATCCAATCCCAATTCCTGCTGCATGAGTTCAGTCAATAAAATTCCTCTCTTTTCCGGAGACAATTGCTCCCAATATGAACTAGTTGTCTGACCTAACGAGATATTGGCCATACCAAACGAAAGCAACAGCAAGAACAACCATGCTTTGATCTGAAATTTCATTTTCCGAAACAGAAGAATAAAGCGATGAAAAAGCAATACAAACGGGTTATTACTTTCAGTACCATTTAATTCGCCATAAATCACTTTCTCCTGTTCTACCTGATAAGTCCCGAACAAACGGTCCCAAAACATAAAAACTCCACCGAAATTTTTATCTAAGTATTTTTCATTCAATCCGTGATGCACGCGGTGAGAGGAAGGAGTATCCAATACTCCTTCCAAAATACCGAGCTTTCCTACCATCTCAGTATGCAGAAAGAATTGATACAGTAAATTCAATCCAAAACTGACTGCAATAGTTTGGGGAGAAAAGCCGAGAAAAGCCAGAGGTACAAAGAAAAATGGCGTTATTAATCCGGACAACCAGTTTAATCGATACCCGGCCGTCAGATTGATCTGCTTGCTGGAATGATGTACGCTATGAAAAGCCCACAAAGGCTCCCATTTGTGGGACAAACGATGATACCAATAATAAGTAAAGTCAACGAGCAAAAAAACAATCGAAAAAGTAAGCCAATTGTCTTCCAAGGAAATTAACGCAAACTTTCCTGCTTCTGCCATAATAGTCAATTGATACCCCGTCAATAGAATTTTTGAAATAAAAAATCCAACCAGGATAAACAGGTTTATTAGCGTTTCCTTCCATTCATAAGCCTTCTTGTTTGCCCTCAAACTCCAGATAATCTCTATTAAAATCAGAACAGAAAAGACAAGAAGAATGACTCCACTGTACGATTGAACTATGGTTACTTTTTCCATTTTAGTTACTTTTTCATGAATTTAACGCGAACCAATTGCTCATTAATCAATGCAATTAAGGTATAAACTCCGGGTTCTAATGATGAAACATCAATCGCAGATGCTCCATTGACAAAGTACTCTAAACAACTCTCTCCTATCGAATTGAACAGTTTGACCGTAAATGTTTGTTCTCCACTTATCTTGTTTAGGTATATGTGATTATCCGCAGGATTGGGATAAACAGTTATCACTTCTAACATTTCGTTTTCGTTTAACAACGCGGTTGATTTTGGTAATACGATTACCTCATCAGTAAGCGTATCTGAAAAACTTGCATTCATCGCAATTAATTGAACCAGGTAAACACCTGGATTATCATAAACATGTATTGGGGCCGTCAGAAAAGAAGTATTATTCATTCCTGAAAGCGAATCACCGAAATCCCAAACAAAATCAAAAGCAAACGTGCTCAAATTCTGAAAAATTACGGTATCACTTTCGTAAATAGTATCCGGCAGCCAGGTAAAAGAAGCTATAGGATGTACACTGTCTGAAACGGTCAGCAATTGAACAAGGGTATCTGAGCCAATACTGTTGGAAACAATTAACTGAATCTGATAAACTCCTACCTGATTAAATACATGTGCCGGATTTGCAATCAATGCATTATTTAAACTTCCGGAAGAACTGTCTCCAAAATCCCAATCAAATTGCGCTACATTTTGACTTGTGCTTTGAAAATGAATCGAATCACCGATGAAAGCCGGGTTTTCCAACCAACTGAATGAAGCAACAGGCAAAACTGTATCAGCCACAGTAACGGGAATAATAATCGTATCTGAGAGACTTCCATTCCATGCAATTAATCGAACGGTGTAAGTTCCGGCTAGAGAAAAAACGTGATCTGGATTAATCAAAAATGAAGTATCGGCTGCACTTGCCGAATCATTGAATTTCCATGCGTAACTTGTTGAATTGGTACTGATATTCTGGAAAGATACAGTATCTCCTACCTGTGGTAAAACTGGCAAATAAGCAAACATAGCGTTGGGCTGAAAAAATTGCTGATCATCATAATATTCGATGCTGCTGGTTATATATACTCCGTTTACAAGATTTTCCCTGACCGTAAGCAACGGGAATTCAATTGAAGGATGAAACCAATACAACTCTCTATAGACCGAGGTATCTTTCGCAAACCCGATTGTGTCGACAGACATTGAATCAATTCTAACAATCTCCGAGTTTAACCTAATACAATCTGTGAAAGTTCCATAAGGTGTTGTTAGTATTCCCCAGGAATCTAATGTGTTTTTTCTTTTTAATTCTGTTTCCTTGTAATAAACATTCGGAATACTTGAAACGTAAAATGCTAAAGAAGAATCCTGTGGATTTCCATAGGTCATCGGAAAGCGAAAAACAACATCCGGCGTGCTATAAACTGTTTTGAGAGAAAAGGATGTATTGTTGATTGTCAATTTGGAAGAAACCGCTTTTTGTCTCAAATCATTAGCTGATAATAAGAAGTAATCATTTGGCTCAGAATATTGAAATGTTCCCACAGATACCGATGCCTGATCTGTTGAAGAAAGATTCACATTAGACAAGTTCTGAATATAAGGCCATTGAGCCGGACTAAATCCTGTTTGATTCGGTGCTCTAAACTCTAACAATCGTTGTCCGGTACCTACTAAACCTGAATAATCCCATATTACATTTGGTCCTGTGATACTGAAATCCGTCGATCCGGTTTGTGCACTCGTCAGAAATACCGAATCTCCAATGGAAGCATAATTTGAGGACTGATAGGAAGACTGCCCAAGTAAATTGGAAGAAAATAAAGTAATAAACCCTGCAATTAGAGTAAATCGATTACTGAAAGTTTTCATAGATCACGTTTTACGATTTGCTTTATACTTTTCTTTCATCTGTTTTCGATTATCTTTTTTACCTTCCGAATACATCGCAAATTGCGTTTCCGAAAGAACTTCTTTCAATTGTGAGTCTCTTTTTTCGTCCAGATTTTTGAGTGCTTTTAGTTTTTGAGCCTTTCCCTCATTATTTTGTCTGATCGACTCCGCTTTTTGAGTAAATTCTAACTCTATCGGGTAAACTTTTGCTCGTTGATCATCAGAAAGATTTAAAGCTTTTTGTAATGAATCAGTCAATTGACCGGCCCATTCATCGGCTGTTGTTGTTTGAGCATTTAAAGTTCCAAAACAACAACTCGCAAGGAATAACAGGAGTGTTTTCATTTTTGTTTGAATTAATAAAGGGTTATGGTATAAGTATTTCCATTAATAGTCAAAGTGGCCGTTTCATTTGCATGATAAACAATCGATCCTGAAAAATCGTAACTACCACCATCAACAACATCGCACGTTAAAGTCACGCTTCCGGAACCGGAAACAATTTTATGCGTTGTTTTATCAATCATTACATTTGAAGAGGTAATTGAGAGACTCGTATTGAAGGTGTATTTATTTCGCACCTTAGAAGTGTGAGTTCCCGAGCGATTGAGCGACCCGTTAAAGGAATATTCGCTGCTTGACACATCCAAACCTGTGAGCACCCAATTGATCCCCCCGGAATTAGATGAACTCATTCTGGGAGCATCATAATTTCCGGAATAAGACCCGGTACATGTTAATGATGAAATAACTCCAGCATCGCAATTCAAAGTATAATGTCTTTGAGTGGTATAATTTCCTGTAACTGCTCCATTGTACGAATGAGAAACAACTGTATCAAAAGTTTCTCCGCAATTCAATGTGGCTAGTTGCACTTCTGCTTCTTCAGAACAATCCTTGAGCTGATCGGAAACTCCTCCACTCGATGACTCGATGGCATAACTAACTACATCCGCAGCATCATCTGTGGTGATTTCTTCTTCATTTTTTTTACAACTTACAAGTAGTAATGTTGTGAGAACAAAAACAGAACCGTATGTTTTTGGCATTCTCCATAACTGTGCTTTCATAGTATTTATTTTAATGGTGTTTTAGCAAAGAAAGCATCCATAATTGAAGAAAAAAGAACTGTTCAACGAACGGTAAGAGATTTTCAACGAATGGTTTCATTGTCCCAATCAAGAAGCAAACATCTTCCTAAAAATGCAATTGGTTGAACCAGGTTATCACTTGATTGAATTCCTTAAATGAATTAACTGGATTGAGATTTAATTCATTAATATTGAATCTATAAAATCTGATATGCGTTTCCTTTTATACTTATTTCATTTTTTGTTCTGGCTAGGCCTTTTCCAATTATTCTATTGGGTCAACAGCAATTTCATTCCGAAGGATACAGCGCTGACAAAAGGGTTCTATACCTTTCTAATTTTCGCCGGCACTTTTTACATTCACAGTTTAGTTCTAATCAATTTTCTTCTCGAAAGGAAAAAGTATTTTTTATACGCGATAAGCGCGATTCTACTTCTTTCAGTTTCAACTTATCTCCGATTTATTATCAACCAACATTTTCCGGACGCTCCGTTTACCATCCAATTATTCCTGGCGAAAAACCGGCCTTATGCAGGTCCATTCCTGATCATGCTTTTTTGGATGTGCTTTAGTCTTATTTACCAATTATTGATCAATCGGATAAAGCGTGAGAAAAATCATCTTTCACGACTGAATGAATTTGCTCAATCTCAGAATCAACTCCTGAAAAGTCAGATAAACCCGCATTTCTTATTTAATAATCTGAATAATCTATACAGTCTCATCGAAACCAATTCTCCGAAAGCATCTCAAATTGTGCTTAAGCTTTCCGATATTCTTCGTTATACAGTTTACAAAACTACTTACGAGCGTGTTCGTTTAAATGAAGAGCTGCAACAGGTGAAAAACCTCATATCACTCTATCAATTAAAGGAAAATGATTCTTTAAATATTCAGATAGATGAATCTGAGAACACATCTGATGTTCTTTTGGAACCCATGCTGCTGATTCCGTTAGTAGAGAATTGTTTCAAACACGGAAATTATCATTTGGATCCGGATGCGTTTATTCTCATTCGTGTAATCAGCAACCCTGGGAAATTCGTTTTTGAAATAAAGAACTCAACACCAAAGAAAAAAAGCTCTTCTACCGAACCAAGTGGTTTCGGATTAATGAATCTCAAACAACGGCTGCAATTAATCTATGATACAAAAGCAGAAATAATTACACAATCCGGGAATAATACATTTACCGCAACATTATGCATAAAATGGAACGAAAAATAAGTTGCATCGCACTAGATGATGAAAGTCCGGCATTGGTGCTCCTGGAAAAATTCATCAAGCGCTTTCCCGAATTGAAACTTCTCGGAACATTTAAAGATCCGGAAAAAGCACTTGATTTTTTAAACGACAATCCGGTTGATTTGATTTTTTGCGACATTCAAATGCCCGGACAAAATGGTTTAATGTTTGTTTCTTCATTGAAATCGAAACCTTTGGTTATTTTCTCTACAGCTTACTCTGAATATGCTAGTGAAGCCTTTGATATTGATGCTATCGATTACCTCAGAAAACCGTTTTCTTTTGAACGCTTTCAAAAGGCTATCCTAAAAGCAAAAGAAAATATTCGCTTAATCGATTTTTCCGAGAATATGTCAACGATGGAAAATCACGCTCCGGAGTACCTGGTTATCAAATCCAATCAAAAATTGGTCAAGGTTTATTTTGAGGAAATTTTGTTCGTTGAAGCCTATCAGGAATATGTAAAAATCATTACCGGTAACCAGCGTTACATTACGTTCGATCGATTGAAAAACATAGAACTTCTTCTACCTGAGAATCAGTTTATCCGGGTTCACCGATCTTACATTGTTTCAAAAAGCAAAGTAAAATCTATTTCTGGAAACTTATTGGAAATAAGTGAGCATTTGATTCCGGTAAGTCGTGACTTAAAAGAGAAAGTTCTAAAAACACTCTTTTAATCAATTTGTTATTCCGGCAAACAACTTAGCAATATTGTTAAGTTGTAAAATTTCTAATTTTGATTCTTCCGATTTCAGTCAATCAGAATACCTTATTATTTCATCGCAGCACTTTGTCTTTATCAAAAGCTATCGCTTAGACCACACTACCGTTTGTCTTTATCAAAAGCTATCGCTTAGACCACACTACCGTTTGTCTTTATCAAA
>CAMLIF010000054.1 GCA_946479985.1 uncultured Flavobacteriales bacterium | reverse complement strand
AACACGTGTGGAGAACAGACAAACTCGTGTGGCGGAGAGACAAACAGGCGTGCGTAACAAAAAAACACGTGTGGAGAACAGACAAACTCGTGTGGCGGAGAGACAAACAGGCGTGCGTGACAAACAAACTCGGTTAAAATGGTGCAGAACTTGTAACAAAATCAATTTAGTGAAGATATGAACCTGAAAACGTTTATAATAAAGCCTGTTTCGGATCGTTTCTTTTACAGAAGCCCTTACTTTTAGATTCCGGGAACCACCTCATTAAAAACTAGAAAAGCATGAATGCAATACGCAAAGACTGGAACGAAATAAAAACAAACGATAGCTGGGCTATTTTCAAAATCATGTCAGAATTCGTAGAAGGCTATGAACGAATGGCTCGAATTGGTCCGTGTGTTTCGGTTTTCGGTTCGGCACGTACAAAAGAAGATAATCCGTATTACCAGGTGGCGATTGAAGTAGGTGAAAAACTGGCTGAAGCTGGTTATGGCATTATTACCGGCGGTGGCCCCGGAATTATGCAGGCAGGAAATCAGGGTGCTTTCCAGGCCGGCGGAAAATCGGTTGGATTGAACATTGATCTTCCTTTTGAACAAAATCACAATCCGTTCATCGATGCGGAACACAATTTAACGTTCGACTATTTCTTCGTTCGCAAAGTAATCTTTGTGAAATACTCACAGGGGTTTGTCATTCTTCCCGGCGGATTCGGAACATTGGACGAGTTGTTTGAAGCCATTACGCTGATCCAGACAAAGAAGATCAACAAACGTCCGGTTGTATTAATCGGTCACGAATACTGGGATGGCCTGGTTGATTGGGTGCGTAGAATTATGCTGGAGAAAGAGCACAATATTTCCGATAAGGACATGGATTACCTGAAAGTTGTAGGAACGGCCGACGAAGCAGTGAAATACATTGAGGACTTCTACAAAACGCATGAATTGAGCCCGAATTTCTAGTTGGAGAACAGCGTGGTTATGTCTCCTACTCGTTGATTTTTCTATAGAGTAACCAAATTTGGTTATTTGGTTATTTGGTTATTTGGTTATTTGGTTATTTGGTTATTTGGTTATTTGGTTATTTTTTCAAAACTGATTCAACAATTTTATCAGCAGCACCCGAGTTATTTCTAAAAATCTCAGCCAACTCTGCACCAATTGAGAGTTTATTATCCAATGCCCATTTTACCCCTTGTTCAAACTCATCCGGATTCGTCACAATTCTCGCAGCTCCCTTATCTGTGAACAATTGCGCTTCCGGAAAACGTTCAAATAAAGGTCCTATCAAAACAGGAACACCAAATGCTCCGGGTTCAAGAATGTTGTGCAATTTCCCGGTGAATCCACCACCAATATATGCCACATCGGCATACCTGTATGAATTTGTTAGCTGACCAATGGTATCAAGTATTAAGATTCGCCTGGAAGAATCATTGAATTGTGTATACCTTGAAATTTCACCGTTGAAAAGCTTAGAAATGGCTTCAACATGTTCATTTGAAATTTCATGCGGCGCAATGATAATCTTCATTTTATCCTTCAACCGAAGAAGCGCCGGTAAGAATGTTTCCTCATCAATGGCCCACGAACTTCCTAACAAAAGAACTTTTTCATCTTTCACAAATTGCTCAATAATTCCGTTCGCACCTCCCTTCTCTTTCACAGCCAGCATTCGGTCGTAACGGGTATCACCGGTTACACTTGTTTTATCAATGCCGATAGATCTCAGTAATTCTTCAGAACGTTCATCCTGCACAAAAAAATGATCGAACAATCGAAGTGCTTTTCTGAAAAATCCGCCATACCATTTAAAGAATCGGTGAGTTGGACGGAAAAGACTGCTTACACCATAAATTTTTGCTCCGAAACGTTTTGCAGCTTTTAAATGATTGTACCAAAACTCATACTTCACAAAGAAAACGTAGGTAGGTCGAATGGTTTCAACGAACTTCTGAGCTTTACGTTTGGTGTCGAGCGGCAAATAAACCACTAAATCAGCTTTATGATCGCGCTTATGGTAATGTTCCATCCCCGAGGGACTGAAAAACGTAACCACCAGGAATGAATCAGGATGCTGATTCTTAAACGCGTTCATAACAGGCAATCCCTGGTCAAATTCGCCAAGTGAAGCACAGTGAAACCATAAGACTTCTTTGTTACCCGGGATTTGAGAAGGTGAAAGATCATTTTTTCTGCCGGCGATCCATTTTTTAGCTTTCGGATTAAACAAAGATGCTATCCACATTGCTGCGAATAAAATCCGAATCCCGAAGCCATACAACAACCGCATCAATCGTAGTAAAAATCTTTCGGTTTGCGCTCGTAGATCGGAATAAACCAACCGAGTTTAAATCCGTACTGAATATCCAGCATTGCTTTCGTAGAAACCGGTGTATCCGGCTGATCGAAGAAAACTTCGCGGCGGTTATAGGTTATTCCTTCATTGATATAAAGACCGCCATAGAAATTCACAAACCCCTGGTTCGCCATAAACGCGTAACCCAAAAACTGGTGGAAACTTATTCCTGTTGTATAACGGTCATACCCTTTTCTATATTCCAGTTCAAGAGAAGGAATAACCTGGTCCTGGGTATCGATTCTGGTTTTATGCTGAACGTAGCCGATTCCACCATGAACATAAATTCCGGAATTTGCATTCGGACTGAGAATCGGAATCACTTTCCCGAACATGGTATTTATGTTGAATCCACGCATAGAAACCACAACCAGCCCGGGACTTCCGGCATCGTCAGTTACATTTCCGTAAGAATCTACCAGACCAGCAAAAAGATCCTGCGATTTCACCTGCGACCCAAACATGAAATTTCCATCCAATCCGAAAACCCAGTTACGGTCAGTTTTGTACCCGGCCATTGCTCCAATATGGTTTACCAACCCGTAGCGTTCCGACAAATCTCCCGAAGTGGCATTCAATCCGTAATGCATTGCGACCCATGGGGTTGAAATGGCAGAATCTTCAACGTTTCTTTGAGCCTGAAGCTGAATTGCACCAAAAAATGTGATCAATAAAAGAGGTATCGTAAATTTCATATCTTTTCCGAGACGTAAAAATAACGATTTTATTGCTCTGTCAATACGGTTTTGAGCAAACGGTATGTTTCAGCGAGGAAGCCAAATACCAGAGCAGACTATAGTACGTTTCCGGGGATAAGTGCAAGATTATCCACCAGTTACCCGGGTAATAAAAACCAGGATTAATGAGGTAAATACGCTGTTTTTGCCGGTAATTAGTTTAATCAGCTAAATCGAATAGCCTTTGCAGGAGAAATTCTGGAAATAAGAAGCGACGGAAGCAGCAAACTGATTAAGCAAACGAGAATTGTTCCCACGTTCAGAGCAATTACCAGGAACCAGTTGTAAGCAACCGGAACGGCATTTAAATAATAAACCTTCGGGTCCAGCGGCATAATGGCAAACTGATCCTGCAGAAAGCACAAACCGAATCCAATGATATTTCCGAACAGCATTCCGCGCAGCATCAATTTACCCATGTGAATCAGGAAGATTCTACGAATTTGTTTATTCGAAGCTCCCATACTTTTCATTATTCCAATGAAATTTGTTTTCATCAGAATCATTACCAGCAAGGCCGAACCCATATTGATGATCCCGATTAAAAGCATCAGAACGATCACGATGATCATATTCAGATCTAAAAATCCAAGCCACACAAAAAGATCGCGCTCGTTTTCCAGGACGTTCTTTACCTGCACCTGTTGCTTGAAGTCGGGTTGATGCATAACAGAACGCATAATTTTTTCAGTCAAAGGCTGAAGTTCATCGAACTCTTCAACCATCAATTCATAACTTCCGATATAATTATTGCAGGAGCTTTTCCCCGGAAAGCTATTGAATTCAAGCGTTTTTTCACCTGCATCAAGTGCAAAGCGGTATCCGGTATTATCGAGATATTTTCTATCTAAAGATCCTTCATCGTTCAATGTGTAAGCGCAACCCGATAATTTATTTCCGGTGACCTTTATTTCAAGGTAAGCCGTATCAGCCAAAGTAGTTTCACCAGCCTGAAGATCTAAACTCCCAACCGGTTCGTCCATAAAGTTCCAGTAATCGGCAGCAATTAAACGAATGGTTGTGTCTTTGGTAGGGCAAATTTGCCGACCCGAAAAGCGATCAAATCCTTCTCCCCAATCGTAGCGAAAACGTCCATTTCCACCCGAAACATCCCCGCGAATAATAATTTGTCCGTTAAACAAGGTGTCTTCAACAATAATCTCAGCTTTTATACCCCAGTCGTTCAAATCCTGAACCTGTCTCAAACTGCAATAAACCAATTCCTTGTCGAAGTCTTCCAATCCGGTTTCATAGATTCCAACAATGTGAAACTGTCGCTGAATAGGTTGTTGTTTCACAAAGAATGCAGTAATTGTATCATCCAGCTGGTAGTTCAGATCGCGTGCCACGCGCTTTGAAACCATCATTTCAATTGAATTGATGTCCTTGAATTTCGGAACATGCCCTTCAACAATATAAGGTTCAAAAAAACTCCAGTCATAAGACTTTTCAACACCTTTTAAAACAACACCGAGAATTTCTTTTTGTTCTGCACGGGGAGCCGAACGAAGCAGAGCAGGCTTATAAGCCACTGATTGAACGGACTTAACACCATGTGTATTGGCTAACAATTGTCTGAACTCTTCATTCGTTCTCAGCGGACTTGATTCCATTACCGAACCTTCTCCTTCTTTCTGAATAGCGATATGTGAACCAAAACCTATAACTTTACGGCTCACTTCTTGTTGGAAACCATCAACCACGGCAATGGTAATGATGTTTACTATCATGGCAAGGGCAATACTAATGGTGGCAATTCGGACAATACTATGTCCCCCCGAATTTGTCAATTTAGCGGACTTATCCGTTACCAACTGAGCCTGAGCCCGTTGTTTCTGAAGTGTACGAGCTATGAAAAAACTGTTGTTCCAAGATTCCCTCATGTGGCTGCGAAATTACGCAAAGGTTTTGGTGTGTCCAATCTTTTGCCTTGTATTGCTGAGCTGCGGACACACTAAAAAATCAAATTTACCGGTTGTTGCAATCACGAATGAAGATTCTACCATCATTGAGCACGTAATTGTGGAAGATGAAAACACAATTCTTCTTGGTGAAGATCGCCCTGCAAATCTCCCGAAACTCCAATTAGGTAATGAACGAATGGATCTTTATCTTGATTCTTTGCGTGGCAAAAGGGTTGCAATAGTGGCGAATCAGAGTTCCACCATCGGTGAGAGACACCTCGTTGACACCCTGCTTTCTTTGGGAATCAATATTCAAAAAGTATTTGCTCCGGAGCACGGATTCAGAGGAACTGCTGATGCCGGAGAAAAAATCTGGAGCCACAGAGATCCCGTAACAGGAATTCAGGTTGTTTCATTATACGGAAATAACAAGAAGCCAAAAGCCGAACACATGGTTGATGTAGATATCGTACTTTTCGATATCCAGGATGTGGGCGTTCGTTTTTACACCTATATTTCCACCCTTCATTATGTCATGGAATCGTGTGCGGAAAACAATAAAACACTTATTGTATTGGATAAACCAAATCCGAATGCACATTACGTAGACGGACCAATCCTGGAAAAAGACCAGGTTTCGTTTATTGGTATGCATCCGGTTCCAATTGTATATGGAATGACCATTGGTGAATATGCTTTAATGATCAACGGAGAGTTCTGGTTGAAAAACGGCGTTACAAGCCGCATGTATATAGTTCCGTGTAAAAACTATTTTCACAAATTGAAATACGAAATTCCGGTTGCGCCGTCACCGAACCTTAGAAGCGATTTGGCAATAACACTATACCCAAGTTTATGTTTCCTGGAAGCCACAACTGTTAGCGTGGGGAGAGGGACAGAAAGACCATTTGAAATGTATGGCCATCCAAAATTCCACAAAACAGATTATGCATTCATTCCAATGCCAACTACAGGTGCAAAGGACCCTTTGTGGCAAAACAAAAGCTGTAACGGCTATGATTTAAGGGCAGTGCAACGAAAGCGCGCTTATGAAATCAATTTGAGCTGGTTAATCAACGCACGCGATCAATTGGGAGACAGTATCTCCTTTATTGATCAACGGCAATTCTTTGATCGATTGGCGGGAACTACCGAATTACGAAAACAATTGCTTTCCGGTAAATCGGCAAAAGAAATTAAGGCAACCTGGAAAGAAGGAATAGACAACTTTTTGGTAACACGTCAGAAATACCTGATCTACAATTGAGAATTGTAAAGTCGAAAATGGAAAAGAAGGGTGACTAAGTCCGCCGTGGCGGAAAGGTCAGCCGTTTCGTTCTACTTTTCTTGCACCATCCAAAACAGTTTCCTTCATTTCATCCATATATTGCTGCAGGCGTTTTTGAAGATCCGGATTTGTAGCGCCCAGAATTTTTGCAGCCAAAATCCCTGCATTCTTGGCAGCGTTTACAGCAACTGTGGCTACAGGAATGCCATTTGGCATTTGAACTATGCTCAATAAACTATCCCAACCGTCGATGGAATTACTTGATTTTATGGGAACTCCAACCACTGGAAGCGGCGTTAAAGAAGCAGTCATTCCCGGTAGATGAGCTGCACCGCCGGCGCCGGCAATAATTACCTGAACTCCGCGATCAATAGCAGTTTTTGCATATTCAACCATGCGTTCCGGTGTACGATGAGCGGATACAATCGTCAGTTCATACGAAATACCGAATTCGGTTAGAATTTTCGCCGCATCTTCCATAATCGGAAGATCGGACGTGCTTCCCATAATTATTCCTACCATCTGTGAGTTTTGGTACAAAAATAGTAAGTTCTTTAGATATTCTTATTCCTGAAACCCCCAATCATCAAATCCGGTGAATCCCGATCGTCTATATTTTCAGTACATAAAAAATTTTCACATTATTTGGTAAAAACCAAACTAAATAGTACATTCAACCCTGTAAATCAAACTGTAATGAAAATTATTCTCCTTTTTCTGGTGGGAATTTCTTCACCTGTTATTTCCCAGCAACCCCCTGCTTCACGTTTCGAACAACCTGCAGGAATTGATTATTTCCTGCGTTTAGGGGTTGAATTCGAAATAAAGGACAATCCGGTCCCGAATGCTGACATGGTGAGGTCCATTCCATTTGAAACCTACAATTCTCAGCGTCACCCTACGCTCGACATTGAGATTCCTGACCCATCAACAAATTATATCATTATACTTTATTCAGACGAGAGATGTCGTGCTAACAAGCAATAGAACAGTCTTAAATAAATCCTTCTATGAAACAATTATTACTGGTTTTCATGCTCGGGGCGTTCGGGCTGAATGCACAAACATATAATCATCCAACAACAGGTATCAGCAGTACGTATGCAGGAGCCTGTATGGTAAACACCTGTTCCGGAACATATTACGACAACGGTGGTGCCGGTGGTAACTACGCGGCGAATATCAATGCTATTTACAGAACTTTTTGTCCAAGTACTGCAGGAATGTGCGTTAGAGCAACTTTCACTTCATTCAGCATGAACGACACCTATTTTCTTTGTGGTGGTCCGGGCAGCTGCTGTGATTACCTTTCTATTTTGAATGGTCCGGCGCAAAATTCACCCGCACTTTACAACAATTGTACAACATCGCCCGGAACTATCACTTCAACAGCTTCGAACGGCTGTCTCACATTTCGTCATACCACCGACGGAAGTGTACAACTAGGAGGCTGGGCTGCAACACTTTCATGTGTAGCCTGTGCTACAGCAGCAGCTACAAATCAAGACTGCCAAAGCGCGGTTCAGGTTTGCGCCGACACACCATTTTCAAGTGCCTCACCAGGTCCGGGACTTCTGTCAGATGGCTGCTCAGGATGTACATCTTCAGGTGGCGAGGTTTACTCCAGCTGGTATGTTTTTCAGGTTGCATCATCAGGAACACTGGGAATGACCATCGATCCTACTGTAAATGCAGATGATTACGATTTCGCTTTATATGGTCCAGGTGCTTCATGCGGTGCTTTGGGTTCTCCAATCCGATGCAGTTACGCTGCAAATACCGGGAATACAGGAATGGGGAACGGAGCGGTAGATGCTTCTGAAATAGTTACCGGTGACGGCTGGACAAGCACACTGCCAGTAACAGCCGGTGAAATCTACTACCTGATGGTGAACCAATGGAGCCCTACCGCAGGCGGATTTTTGCTTGACTGGACATTAACCGGAGGCGCTTCGCTCAATTGTACTCCTTTGGCTGTAGATCTTTCCAGATTTGAATGTGCACAAGACGAACATTTCATAGACATCGCCTGGACAACCCAAAGCGAAGTTAACAGCGATTATTTCATTTTAGAAAAAAGCACTGACGGTCAAACGTTTACTGAAATGGTAAGAACCAAAGCCCAGGGGCACTCATCATTACCTACTGATTATTTCATTGTAGATGCTTATCCGGAATTAGGCACAAATTACTATCGTTTAAAAGAGGTAGACATGTCAGGATTAGAAACCGTTTACAACATTACTTCATGTGATGCAAAGTATTCTGATACCCGAATCATATCCACAAAAATTTATGATATGAACGGACATTGTGTATGGCAATCTACAGAGCCAATGAACGACATTAAGGCTGCATTAAAAAGTGCATCTATCCCAACAGGAATTTATATTCTTGAAACAGAAGACGCAAACCATAAAATGAAACGTATCAAATTTGTTCAACTGGAACAGTAATTTAAAATTGATTTCCTTTTTATCTCAAAAACAACTGTTTCATGTAGTTGAATAAGGCCGGAATATGAGAAAAAAAATCTATTTTTGAGCCCAAATAAACCGCATGAAACTACGATTATTGCTACTTTCCTTACTTTTTTCGTTTGGAGAAATACATACAATTCAGGCACAGACCACCTTTTTTACAGACGATTTTGAAGCCCCGATAAATTCATGGGCCTCTACCGGATCAGCTAATCCGAACCGCTGGGTTGTAAGTACCTGTACAAATAATGGCGGATTAAAAGGAGGTTATATTACTTCCGGCGGGACCACCCCGGATTGTACTCCAACAGGAATTGATCATTATGGATATCTGAATGCTTCAAGCGGCTCCAATATGGCAATTCTCTATAAATCTGTTGACGCCGGATGTTTCAACGCACTTACAATGCATTTTGACCTGCAGATAGACGGTGTGGCAGCCGAAGATTATTGCCAGGTTATTTATAGTACTGATAATGGTGCAACCTGGATTCCAACAGGGCCAACGTTCAGCGGAATTCCAACATACGCAGCTCAAACGGTTGCTCTTCCGGCAATCTTAAATCAAACAACATTCTTAATTGGCTTCGGATTCACATATAATGACGCAACCCAAAACGGGCTCCCGGCAGCAGTTGACAATGTTTCTATTGAAGGAACAAATGGAGACACGCAAGCGCCATCTGCAGTTTGTCCAGCATCCATTAATATATACGCCGGCGTGCAATGTAAGGGAATAATCACTGAGATCGGACCGCTTGCAACTTACAGCGATAATTGTTCAACACTGTCAAATCTGGTAATTTCACAGAATCCTTCGATTGGTCAGATAATCATTGCAGATTCACCCGGAACCTTAACAATCGAAGACGAAGCCGGTTTGACATCACAGTGCGCTACTCAATTCATTCTTATTGATACTGTTTCCCCGGTTCCAACCTGCCCTGCTTCTGTTTCACGCGGGTCAGATATTAACTGCATGTATACTTTGGCAGATCTAACATCATTGGTTGACAATTTTGATGAATGCAGCAGTACCTTCACTTCATCACAAAATCCACCGGCCGGGTCATTAATGCCGAGCGGTGCGCATACCATTACGGTTACAATAGAAGACGAATCAGGTAATGATGCTTCCTGTTCATTTACCTTAAATGTTGTAGATACCATTGCTCCGATTCTTATTTGTCCGGCTTCGGTTGGTGTTTACGGTAATACTTTGTGCAACGGTGAAATCACAGATCAACTGGCAATGTTTTCTGCAACAGACAATTGCAGTTTAGCAGCTAATATTACCCGCCAGCAAAATCTGGCTCCCGGATTCAATTTTCTGGCTAACGAAAATCTGCTTATAACTGCAACGGATGAGGCAGGAAATGCAGGAACATGTACTATTGAATTTTATGTTATTGATACGATAGCGCCGGTTGTAACTTGTTTGGATGACACTATCGTTCCATCAACAAATCCATGCGGTTACAACATACCGAATCTTGCTGCAACACACAGCGCGAGCGAATATTGTACACCAAGTAACCTGTTGACTTTCTTCCAGACTCCCGCCGCAGGAACAAGCGTTTCAGGACTTCAGGACGTAGTAATTACATACGAAGACACCTCAGGAAACCAGGGAACCTGTATCACGCATATTATTCCAGTCGACACACAAATCCCAACAATATCCTGCCCCCCAACCCAAACAATAAACGTTGGATCAAGTTGTACCGCTATTTTAACCGATCTTACAGGTTTAGCCACCGTAAATGACAATTGTGGAAGCTATACACTGTCGCAAAACCCTGCAGCAGGTACCGTGCTTACAAGCGGACAAAACTTAATTCAGATCACAATTACAGATGCCGCAGGTAACAACAATGCGTGCTTCACATACTTTGAAATTCTGGAGAATGTTGCCCCGCAAATTGTCTGCCCGGCAAATATTGTCAGCTGCGATCCTCATGTGAGCTATACTTCTCCAAGTGCTACCGACAATTGTTTGTTCGCCATGTCGCAGTCGGATGCAACAGGATATACAAGCGGTTCTGTTTTCCCTGTTGGAATTACCAATCAAACTTATCTGGTAGTTGATTCTTCCGGTAATACTGCATCCTGTTCATTCACAGTAAATGTTTTGGATTATCCGGACACAGCGCAAACACTGACAGACACTATCGGTTTATGTGAAATCTACACTACCCCAATAGAAGCACAACCCATTTCGTCAGGGACCGGTTCATGGATTATGATCTCCGGAACAGGAACAATCGCTGATCCATCACTTGCTTCAACGTCCATCAGTGGGTTATCTCTTGGCACGAACAAAGTAGCATGGGTAGTTTCTTCAGCCAGTTGCGGACAAAGAAGAGATACGCTCACAATTATCGTAAGCGCTCCTTCCAGCCAGGCAGTACTCCTCGATACCATGGTAGTATGTTACCCGGCAGGAAGTGTTGTCCAGGGAAACATACCTTCTTCCGGAACTGGAACATGGAACGGAACGAACGGAGTAACTTTTGGAAATATTCATTCTCCTGTGGTTCAATTATATAGTGTTCCGGAAGGATTCAGCACACTTTACTGGACAATTGCGAGCATTGGTTGTCCGGCTACAATTGATTCTGCACAGATTTTCCGTCCGTTCGATGCGCATATTTACACTAGCGACACATCACTTTGTATAGAAGACCTTCCGTTTATACTAAATGCAAATTCAGGGGCTTACCATCAATCAACTGAATGGTCTATCGTATCCGGTCAAGGAACGTTGAGTTCATATACTGAGAATCAAACGCAGCTCGTTAACGGAACTTCCGGAGCATTGGAATTGGTTTATACAACACATCAAACCGGCTGCCCGGAAAATTCAGATCATTTAACGATCCAATTAAGCAATTGCCTTGAAGCTTTCGGTGATCTTTCAACCATATTCACACCAAACGGAGATGGAAAAAACGACTATTTCGAAATCGGCAATCTTGGGCAGCTATACCCGGATGCTGAAGTAACAATTGTGAACCGATGGGGGACTGTAGTTTTCGAATCGACTGGTTATTCAAACCCATGGGACGGAACATGCAAAGGTGAACCACTTCCGATGGGAACTTATTTCTACTCGGTAGTTTCACCCGGAAATGATTTTGACAAAATCACCGGTTCAATTAGTATTATCCGTTAATCGTTGCATCATGAAAAACATTATTATATCTCTTTCAATCGTTCTTGGTGCTGCAAAAACTGTATACGGACAGCAGGAACTTCAGTTCTCACAAACAATTAATAATCCGTACTTTTTTAACCCGGCGGCCGGTGGACTATCAAATGTGGGCGAAGTATTTCTTTCGGAACGAACTCAGTGGTCCGGAATTGAAGGACGGCCGCAAAGTTTTTATGCCAGTATTTCCTCTATCATTGATACAAAACGAGATGATGAAAATTTCCCATTACAGGAATTCAATAGAGACAGAAAGTCGTTTTTTGAAAGCCCTCAAAGAACGTTGGGAAGGAAACATGTTCTTGGCGGAAAACTGTTTACAGATCAAATCGGACCATTCAAAAAAAGTGCTGTTCAGGCTTCATACGCGTATCACTTGCCTTTAAGTCCACGCTGGAACATTGGCGTAGGATTAGGCTTTGGATTGAGTAATTTCGGAATAGATGAAACCAAAGCAACGCTTAGTACTGCCGGCGACCCGGCATATTTGAGTTATGCTGCTAATAGCCCGCGCCAAAATTATTTCGATGCGAACGCAGGTTTGGTCCTTTACAGTTCCGGTTTCCTATTATCTCTTAGTACGAGTCAATTCCTGAATACACAGGCAAAATTTGATGGTGTTTCTTCCGAAAATAATTATGTACGACATTACTTTGCTCTTGCAAGTAAACGGTTCGATGTAGGAACAGATTACTGCGTTGAACCGCTTGTAATGACAAAATTCCTTTCGAACGCTCCGGTAACGTTTGATGCCGGAGCCAGATTTCATTATCAGAACATTGGTTTTATGAGTGTTATTTACAGAAATCAATCGGCACTCTCTGTAGGAATTGGATGTAATTTGTTAAAAAACTTTAGAATGTGTTACAGCTACGATTTGTCAATCGGGAAAACCCGTAGTTTTGGCACCGGTTCTCACGAAATTCAATTGGGAATCTTGTTCGGTCATAAACGCAACATGAGCAAAGAATTCAGAAAATCCGAGCAAGAGCGAAAAATACGTGAGCAGCACGAATTGGAAGACAACCAATAAAGAAGATATTAACCCATTGTAGAAAAGTAATTAGATGCGTCCGATTTACCTTTTGCTGAAATTTTCACTTAGCTACTCACTACGCTTGTTTTATCGTCGCTACAAAACGCTTAACGAACATAAGGAGCGATTCGGAAGCACTATTTACGTAAGTAATCATCCGAATTCATTTATGGACCCTCTGGTGATTGGTTTGAGAAACAAGCCGGTAGTAAACTTCATGACCCGGTCTGATGTTTTCAAATGGTGGCTGAAACCGGTTCTCTGGGCTGCACATATGCTGCCAATTTACCGTCAGCACGATGGAGAAGATACCAAAGCAAAAAACACCGATGCTTTCAAAGCAGTAAACCGCGCACTGAAACGTAAAAGTAATATTCTCATTTTCGGGGAAGGATTCACAGACGATATTCCGATAAGAAGTTTGAAACCTGTAAAAAAAGGAGCAATCCGAATGGGCTTTCAGGCCGCAGAAGACTTAAATTGGGAAACAAAAATTTACATAGCCGCCCTTGGCGTAAACTATACCGATCGAAATGAGATTGGCAGTGAAGTAGTACTTGTAAATGGTGACAAAATCTGTCTGAATGACTTTAAAGAAGAATACCTGGCTCACAAGAGCAAAGTAATCAACGAATTAACGAAACGCGTTGAACGCGAAATGCAGGAGAGTGTCATTTATGTGAGAGACAAACACTGGTTTTCCTTACATGAAGGAATCATGAAAATCACACGTAAAGGTTTTAGTAACGAATCGCACGATGATGAAATTCCGCTGGAAACACGATTCAGATATGGTCAGAAACTGGCTCATTGGGTAAATGAACACGCGGTTGGTGATCCGGAATTGGAATCACTAAAGAAAAACCTGGATGCATATTTCGGTTTGCTGAAACGAATGAAAGTCGAGGACAAATATGTTCTTCAGGCTCAAAAGAAAGAAAAGATTGATCCGCGAAAAGAAATGGCCTGGCTTTTAGTAATGTGGCCGCTGGCGTTGTTCGGGTTTATTCATGCATATATTCCGTACAAACTTGCAAAAGTACTTACTGAAAAGATGTTTAAACGTAAGGTGTTCTGGGGCTCCGTAAAAATGATGCTTGGAAAACTGTTCGGTGTATTATTCGTAGTTCCTGTTGTTTGTGTTGTAACACACTATTTCCTTCCGTTTTGGTGGCTGGGAATTATTTACGCCCTTATTATTCCTGAATTTTGGCGTTTGAGCTATGAATACGGAAGGATTTTCAGACAATGGCAGGTTACACGCAAAGTCGCTAAAGCCGACCTAAGCAAATTCGTTGAAAAAAGAAATGCACTGGAAACTGAAATAGCGAAAGTTTGCCCGGTTGCCTAGTTAAAAATTAATCTCTTTTTTTAACTGTGACTTTCTTAAAAATCCGATAGAACAAATACCCCCAAAGTGCGCCCCACAATCCACCGAAAAGTACATCCGTGAGGTAGTGAACCCCCAGGTACATTCTGCTGTAACACACCAAAGCAGAAACACCAAGCAACACCCAAATCATTGCAGGAAAACGCTCCTTTAACGTTAAACCTGCAAATAGTGATAAAGCGAAGAAATTCACGGCGTGCGATGAAACAAAACCGTATTGTCCGCCCTGGTACAACTCATCTTTTGAAATGGCATAAAAATGTAATTTCTTTTCCAGCAGCAAATTATGCGACGGTCGATACCGCTGAAAAGCTTCCTTAAAGAAAATCACAGATGTCTGATCAACAATTAAGATCAGCAGTACGGCAAATCCTAAGAAGAGAAGCATTTTCTTCCATCCAAGTGATTTCCAGATCAAAAAGAGCAGCAACACATAGAGCGGGATCCAGGTTGCCGTTTTTGAAATAATCCAAAAGAACTCATCAAAAAAGGCAGAATGAGCGCCATTTACAGCCAGTATAATGGCCCTATCCAGCGACTCTAACCACTCAAACATGTGTCAATCTGGACCAGATCAAATCTTTCAGTTCTGTTAATCCCTGCTGGGCAACAGATGAAATAAACAAATAAGGAATTTGTGGAAGATCTTTCATAATATCCTGCTTCAATTCATCATCCAGCATATCGCTTTTTGTAATGGCCAAAAGACGTTCTTTCAGCAATAATTCCGGATTATACTGTTTCAATTCGTTCAGCAGCAATTTGTATTCGGCATGGATATCATCGGCATCAGCAGGAATCATAAACAACAAACACGAATTCCGTTCGATATGCCGCAGGAAACGCAAACCAAGTCCTTTTCCTTCATGAGCCCCTTCAATAATTCCCGGAATATCGGCCATTACAAACGAGCGAAGATCACGGTAACTTACAATCCCTAGATTCGGTCGAAGCGTTGTAAACGGATAATCGGCAATTTCAGGTTTTGCAGAAGTTAATACCGAAAGAAGTGTACTTTTCCCGGCATTCGGTTTACCAACCAAACCAACATCGGCAAGGATTTTCATTTCAAGAACAATCCATGACTCAATACCGGTTTCTCCCGGTTGTGCAAAACGTGGTGTCTGGTAAGTAGAAGATTTGAAATGATCATTTCCTAAACCACCGCGACCACCCGGAACCAAAATTTGCTCTTCGCCGTCTTCACTGATTTCAAACAGAATTTCACCGGTTTCAGAATCTTTGGCAATTGTTCCCAAAGGAACCTCAATGTATTTATCTTCTCCCTGCTTGCCTGTAGCACAGTTTCCTGAACCATGTCCGCCGTGACCGGCTTTGATGTGTTTACTGTACTTCAAATGGAGCATAGTCCAAAGCTGGGTATTTCCTTTCAGGATAATATGGCCTCCACGGCCACCATCACCACCATCAGGCCCACCTTGAGGAATGTATTTCTCTCTACGGAAATGAGCAGATCCACCGCCCCCATTACCTGAAGTACAATGAATTTTTACGTAATCAACAAAATTATCGGATGCCATTTCTCTATATGTATTTTTTGGGGTATATGATTTGCAGGGCCAGATCGCGACCTGGCCCTGCAAATTTTAATTGTGTGTTGTTTATCCGATTACCTCGAATAAACGTTCAGTAATTTCGTCAATAGAACCAATTCCGTTTACGCCTTTATATTTTCCTTTTGAAGCGTAAAATTCTTTAACAGGCGATGTTTCTCTGTGGTAAACGTCAATTCTGTTTTGAATAACCTCCGGATTTGCATCGTCCGGTCTTCCGCTCACTTCAGCACGTTTCATCAAACGCTTGCGTAATTCGGATTCTTCAACTTCCAATCCGACCATCAGGGTAATGGAAGTATTGATCGAGTTCAGAAATTCATCCAAAGCCTCAGCCTGAGCATTGGTTCTCGGGAAACCATCGAAAATAAATCCTTTGGCATTCTCAGCCTTCATTACTTCCGACTTCAGCATATTGATAGTCACTTCATCAGGAACCAGATTTCCTTTATCCATGAAGCTTTTAGCGAGTAAACCTAATTCAGTTTCACCTTTTATGTTTGCACGAAAAATATCGCCTGTCGATAAATGAACAAGTCCGTACTTCTCAATTAATCTTTCAGATTGCGTTCCTTTTCCCGCCCCTGGAGGTCCAAATAATACAATGTTCAACATAGTGTTTTCTTTTCCCGTTAATCTTTCAATTGATAAAGGTCTTCCGTATTTCGCCCGTGTTCATTGTAATCCAATCCATACCCGAGTACAAATTTGTTCGGGATAGAAAACCCAATGTACTTTGGCACATGTTTTCCTTTAAACGCTTCCGGTTTATACAACAAAGAAATAATTTCGATACTTGCAGGTTTCTCAACATTCAGCAACGAATAAACCTTATCCATAGTGATTCCCGTATCTACGATATCTTCAATCAAAACCACGTGTTTATTCGTGATCTTGGTATTCAACCCAATTACCTCATCTACACGGCCACTTGTGTTGGTTCCGTGATAGCTGCTTACCTTAACAAAAGAGATTTCTGAGGGCAGATGAATCTTCTTCATTAAATCAGCAGCAAACATAAATGCTCCGTTCAAAATAGCCACAAAAACCACGTCCTTTCCGGCATAATCAGTATTTATCTGGTCTGCCAATGATTTCACTTCTGCTAAGATCTCATCTTTAGCTATGAAAATTTCGAATGTTTTGTCGTGAATCTGAAGCACTTGATCGCGTAATTTTTGGGCAAAATTAAGCTTTTTCGAGGAATAATCTTTAGAAGATGAGCCACAAATAAAGAGGAAAAGAGAAAAAGAGTAAAGTATATCGCCGAAAGTTACTGCTGCCATGCCCTTTTCCTACCGGAAACAACTGAAATTCGCTTCCTCTTTTTTCTCCCTTCAGCTTTTCCTCTTTTTACTTTTGCTTTTCAATTTTGGAATTTTCCATTTTCAATTCTCTTATTTTATCTTTGCAGCATGAAAAAACAATGGAACGGAAAGGAATTTAAATTAGGAATGCTTGGCGGCGGACAATTAGGACGCATGTTCATCCAGGAAGCAATGAATTATGACGTTCACGTACATTGTTTAGATCCGGATCCGGAAGCACCTTGTAAAAACCTTGCTGCTTCTTTCACCCGGGGAGATTTAACGGATTACGCAACTGTTTTGGCTTTCGGACAGGACAAAGATGTCATTACCATTGAAATTGAGCATGTCAATGTAGATGCACTTGAGGAATTGGAGAATAGCGGAAAAAAAGTGTTCCCGCAGCCCAAAGTGCTTTCAATTGTTCAGGACAAAGGCTTACAAAAAGAATTTTACACATCCCGAAACCTGCCAACTTCTTCATTTTTCCTGGTTGAGAACAAAGCCGAATTACTTAAGAAAAACCCTTCGTTTCCATTTGTCCTTAAAATGCGAAAAGGAGGATATGACGGAAAAGGAGTTCAGATCATTAAATCTGAATCGGATCTTGAAGCATGTTTCGATGAGCCATGCGTTGTTGAAACCCTTGTACCGTTCGTGAAAGAACTATCCGTGATCGTTGCAAGAAACGAATCGGGCGAAATAACCACCTACCCAACGGTAGAATGCGAATTCAGTCCTACGGTAAACCTGGTTGAATTCCTGTTTTCACCTGCAGATATTGCGGAAGAAATTGAAACTGCTGCTGAAGCACTGGCTTTTCGTGTCATTGACTCATTAGAGATGGTGGGTATTTTAGCCGTTGAGTTGTTTTTGACAGAAAACGGTGAGCTCCTCATTAATGAAATAGCTCCCCGCCCGCATAACTCCGGTCATCATACCATTGAATGCAATTATACTTCTCAGTTTGAACAGCACCTAAGAAGCGTTATAAATGCTCCTTTGGGATCCACCAAAATGATCCATCCCGGCGTTATGATCAATTTATTGGGAGAAGAAGGACATACGGGTTTAGCATCATACCCCGAATTGGAGAACATTATGAGACTTCCTGGCGTTGCTGTTCACTTGTACGGGAAACAGGAAACAAAGCCCAATAGAAAAATGGGGCACGTTACTGTATACGGGCAGGAACTCGATTTATGCAAAACTACAGGAAGAAAGGTTGCAGACCAGTTAAAGGTTGTGAGTCAGGTTGCTGCAGAATAGTTCCGTTGAGCTAATTTTTGTATTTTGCACAACAAACTTCAGTTTTGATCAAACTTACTGGCTTTTTAGTTACAATCACACTACTCCTGAACGTTCAATTTGCTTGGGGCCAGTATTATACGTTTAAAAAATACAATCACCGCAACGGGTTAAACACTGAAGCAACGCTCTGCTCAGCCCAGGATAAGAACGGATACATTCTTATTGGAACTGATGGCGGCGGGCTTATGCAGTTTGACGGAAATAATTTCAGTGAAATAGGCCGTTTCGGCTCTTCAAATGCATTGCATATTTCTTCGATCACCACCAATTCTAAAAACGAGATTTACTTTTCCACCTTATTCGACGGGATTTACTCGCTTAAAAACGGAAAGTATAATTTCGTTTACAAACCAAATAGTCTGGGTGATGCGAAAAACCTGTATGAGCTCGATTCGAACCTGGTGGTTGTATCTGATCTCGAAATTCAGCTGATCTCAAAAAAAGGGAAGCTTTTGAAGTATTTGAAACGAAAAGGTACCGGTTCGTTTCAGGTAATACAGGCACTGAAAGTTCATAATACGCTGATTCTGATTACCAATCAGGGAAATTACGCTGTGCATGGAAAATCATTTGTTCCCTTAGAATCCTGGTTGAGTGATTATACTATTCCGAAGGACATTAATTTCGCAATCTACCAAAAAAACCGATTGATCTTTTATCACAATCAATGTAAGGATTTCACCGAGGTTTCTTTTTCAAATTTCGGATCTGCAATCAACTCTACAAAGGGTAAAACCCAGTTGAAAACAACATTCGCAGGCACGGTGAAACTGGTAGCGGAGCGAAATGGCAAGGCTTTTATCCTAACGGAAGAAAATCAATTATTCTCTTTCTCCAACAATACGATTCATACCGTACACATCAATACTCTGGGAGACTTTTTCAATTTCTCAGGCATGATGCTCGACAATACAGGTATTCTGTGGATGAATAATTCGGGCGGCGTTTTCAAAGTATACCAGGAAACTTTTACAAAAGTGGTTCTCTTCAATCAAACCAGTAGCAATACCATTTCATTCTACCACCGGATCGAATCAACAGGACAGGATCTGTTCAACATACCGAACGATGGATTTTATATCAGCTCTATCAAAAAAAGAGAAATCTATAAAACCTATCCGGTAAATATTTTCGGAATCTCAGAATCACCCTACGGAATATTTCTTGCGACAAATGAAGGAATAAAAGAACTAAAAGGAAGTAACCTGACTGATGCCCACTTCCCCTACATTGGAAGGAACAAAGCGTCCATGATCTTTTACGACGGTGAATATTTCTGGTACTGTAAGGCTGACAACAAATTGTATCGTTACTCTCCCAAGACAAAACAGTCGAAGGTCATAATTCCTGAAAGCAAAGTATTTCCGCGATTCTTTTATTCTGCGCAGGTCGATTTTGCTAAGAAAAATGTTTATTTCGGAACAAACAACGGTGTATGGAAATACAATAAGAAATCTCAAAAATTCACACAACTCACCCGATTTAGTCATCTCGGTTCATACTCCGGAAACTCCGTAAAAGATAAGTACGGAACTATTTGGTTTACCTTGGACAAAGCCATTATCGGAATTACGAAATCAGAAGAATATGTCTCCATTTCCGATCCGAAAAAACTACCGAGCACTCTTTTTTATACGCTCAACTCGGATCAGTACGGAAATCTTCTTATCGGAACAAACAAAGGAATAAATGTTATTAAAGTTGATGCGCTCGGGCATGTTGTAAATCAGCACAATTACTCCTACTTCGAAGGATTTGGAGGTTATGAAACCAATATGCGGGCATCTTACCAGAAAGGAAATCTCATTTATGTTGGTACCATTGAAGGATTGTTCCAGATAAACACCTCCATTCTTGAAAACTATCCGGTTCCGCCAAAACCACAAATCATTCCTGTTAAACAATCTACTTTAAACTCAGAATACCAAAACAATCAACTCAGTTTTTCGTTCAAGTGCATTCTCCCCAAATCAACCGGAATTTCATATTCCTACCGTGTTATTGGATACTCCGATAAATGGTCCAGCCTCACAACCAGTAATAAACTGGTACTCCCCGAATTAGAAAACGGATACTATACCCTGGAAGTTCGTGCTACATACGATGGGATCAATTTCTCACCCACCGGAATTAAAAGCATTATCATTGAAAACCCGATCTACAAGAACAAATGGTTTATTGTTCTGGTTGTTGTACTCATCGGCTTACTGAATATCGCTTTTCTCGAATGGTCTAAGTCTTATTCCAGCAGTAAGATGGTTGATACGAATGTCCTGGCAATCGATATTCATTTAATTCCGCGGCTGCTGGTATTCAGTATTATTATCACTATTGGTTTACCATTTATTGTAAACGCCGTTCAGCAGGAAATCCATATAGATAGCTGGTTCATAAGTATTCAAACAGCCATCCTGGTAATTCTTTATTCATTTACAAGGATTGCGCTGTACAGAAATGTCTGGCTCAATTTCGTGGTTGCCTCCGCTTATGCCACGTATGCAGCAATTACACTCGGTTCATTTTTTCTGATCTACCAAACAAAAATCCATCCGTACCCGGTGTTACAATTGTGTATTATTACTTCGGTGCTTCCTTTCTTAATCAGCAGGATCAGAATTGTAACCCTCATTTGTATCAGCCAGATTCTCCTGGGTTTCTGCCTGATCATTATGCTCGACGAAACGAAATACAACGAAGTCCTTTTCCTGGTGGCCGTTACTGTTTCTTCAGCATTAGTGGTTATTTTTAGCTATGTTCGGCTCGATTCACTGGAAAAACTGGTTTTTGTAAACGGACTTTTAAACCGGGGAAATGTAATTTCTATTTCGTTCGATGAAAACGGAATCATTACTTATTGTTCGGCAAACATCAGTGACTATTTCAAGTTTGAGAGTGCAGCACTCATAGGAAAATCGACCTCTGTATTCAACGAGGTTGTACTCGACGAAGATATTCGTGAATCAAAAATCACCGAAATGTTTGTAGACGGGAAGGCGATCAATATCCCGATGATTGACAAACAGGGAAAAATGATCTGGATTGAATGGATTTGCAAGGAAATCTCCGGACAGGTGCGTGTTATTATGGGACAGGACGTTACTGAAAAACTGACCATCAGCAATAACTATCAATCTTTGGTAGAAAATGCGAAAGATCTTATTTTCAACACCGACATAAACGGCAACTTCCTGTTTGTCAACGAATACACCAAGAAATTATTGGGTTACCGGGCCGAATCATTAATTGGAAAAAACTCTCTGAGTTTGGTGGTTCCGGAATATGCCGAACGCGTAGAAAAGTTTTACCGCACGCAATTTGAAGATGGAATAAAATATACTTATCTCGAATATCCGATTCGAAACAAAGAAGGAAAAATATTCTGGCTTGGTCAGAATTTAACGCTTGTTTATGAACCCGGAAGTCGTGAAAAAATAAGCGGCTTTATAGTTCTAGCCCGCGACATTACTGAACGAAGAGCGAACGATCTTTTGCTGGAGCAGCAGAACAAAGAAATTGCTTCGGGAATCAACTCAGCCAAACGCATTCAGTTCAATTTACTTCCCAAAAAAGAAGTTTTCTCTCTCTATTTCGAAGAATCATTCATTTTCTTTAAACCGAAAGACATTGTAAGTGGAGATTTTTACTGGATTGAGCGGGTAGAAAACAAAGTGATTGTTGCACTGGCCGATTGCACCGGACACGGAATTAGCGGCGCCTTCCTGACAATCCTGGGATTTAATCTATTGAACCAAATTGTGCTGGAACGAAAAATCATGCAGTCTGATGAAATTATTTCCGAAATGTCGAAAGCCATTGCAGCTGCTTTAAAAGTAGACACACTGAACTTCGTTAACGACGAAATGGATTTGCTGGTGCTTGTTTTTGAAGACAGGCAACTTGACTTTTCAAGCTCAGGAGTTGGATTGATCCATATTTCCGAAGGACAGATCGACCATGTAAAAAACACCTTCTCCGAAGATCGGAAAACTGTGCTGAAACAAGAGATTATACTGAAAGAAAATGATCAGCTGTATTTGCTTACCGATGGTTACCCGAAACAGTTCGGAGCGCTTGCAGGAAAGAAATTCGGAAGTAAACGAATCATCGAATTATTAGAGAAAATTCAGTCGGAAAACCTGAATTTGCAGAAGAAATACATTGAAAACACGATTCGGAATTGGTCAGAAGGACATGAGCAAACCGATGACATTACATTTATCGGTTTAAAGAATTTCCGCTTACCTTCCTGATCTATATACGAGGAACCAAACCGGAATACAGGAGGTGAGAATACTTAATGTACTCACCAATCCAAAAATCATTAACCCGTCACCAACCGAAAGTGCAATTGGGAAAGCCCTTCCGTCGGAATTAGGCATTTCGAGAACCGGATAATATATCTGGAACAAACACACCCCTATTCCAATTGCCAACCCTATAATAATTCCCCTGGCCGAAATCAGCAACCCTTCCGTGAAGAAAATCCGGAACACCGATTTCTGGGTCATTCCTATTCGATAAAGAGTTTGAATATTTTCAGATTTCTCGATATACAACATCGTCAAGGACGCTATTAAATTAAAAGCTGCAAGCAAAAACACGAAAACGAGAATAATAATTACAATTCGTTTCTCCGATTTCGAGGTTTTGAAGATCAGTTCATTTTTTTCGGCGGCAGTTTTTACAATAAAATCATTCCCCGCCTTTTTCTGAAGTATTGCCTTCACTTCTTCCGGATCTGCTGATTTATCAATAGAAATGTAGAGTGCTGTCAAATCGTCTTTGTAATCAAGCTGTAAACGGGCAAAATCAAGCGGAACAATCAGTTCGTTATCGTTCACTTCCCGGTTATAGTTCATTGTCCCAACAATCCAGAGCGGTGTAACTTTAAACGGACTTTTATGAAAAACAACAGGAGCCTCACGCAACGGTGTGTAAATCATTAATTCCGAACCACCTTCTACATCTGAAATGTAGCCACCAATTTTCTGTAGAATTCCAGCACCGATTATTCCGGTTGGTTCACCATTTTCTTCCAGGGAAGAATGCCCTTCAAGAATGTGGGTTCCCATATTGCAATCCTGGATAAAAGGAGCATCAACACCCACCATTCGTGCGTTAGCCCATTTTTTATCCTGTTTCAGGATAACAATTTCTTCAACCGCCCGGTTCACGTGAATGACATGTTCCGTATTTTTCAGTTTCTTTAAATCAATGGTAGTTTCCTTGAAGGTTTTTCCTAAAGTGGATCGAACAGTAATATCTGCATCGTAATCAGAATACAACTGCGCAACCATTCCTTCAATTCCGTTGAATGCGGCAATTAATATAACCAGCGCGGCAGTAATCAAACAAATACCCACAACAGAAACCCGCGTAATCCAATTGACAAGACTGCGCTGCTTTCGCGTATACTTCAGATACCTGTTTGCTATGAAAAAGGGAAGATTAATCTTTTAAGAGTTTTTCGATTTCCATTGCGTAATCCATTGAATCATCGATATAGAATAACAACTCCGGAATTTTATGCATGTTCTTCAATCGCTTTCCAATCTCACCACGTATTTTCCGCGTGTTATCCTGAACACTTTGCAATACTTCTTTTTTATCCGGTCCGGCGAAAATGCTCAAGTAAATACGGGCAATCGACAAATCCGCAGATACACGAACGATGGTTACAGAAACCATAGCTCCCAAACAAATTTCACGTGCATTTCGCTGGAAAAAAACGGATAATTCTTCCTGAATAACTCCTTCTACTCTGTTTTGTCTAATTGAACTCATGGCGCAAAGATAAGTAAAGACAAAAGATGAAAGACCAAAGACCGAAGACAATTGATAAAAGAGAGTTAATCTTCAGTCTTATATCTTTAAGCAAAGCAGTCTCAAGTCTCAACTGTTTCCTATCTTTACCGCACTATGGCATCAATGAAAGAAATTTATCGCTATACTTTTTCGTATAAAAGTCCTGCATTTCTTACCATTTTCTTCAATTTACTTTACGTAATTTTCAATTTAGTATCACTGATACTGTTCATTCCTTTTTTACAGCTTATCTTCAAAAAAACAGAAGAAGCAGCAAAAATCGTGAAACCAATATATCACGGTGGATTCATTGATTTTTTCATCTACGTAAAAGATCTTTACAATTATACCATGCAGGAAATGGTAGCAAAAGATCCTAAGGATGCTCTTTTCTTTGTCTGTATTACCGTTTTCATAGCGTTTTTCCTCAAGAACCTGTTCCGTTACGGAGCTATCTGGAATCAAAGTCAATTGCGCATGGCAGTAGTACGCGACCTTAAAAACAAATTGTATCACAAAGCACTCCGATTACCAATGTCATTTTATGCCAATGAACGCAAGGGCGATTTGATGGCACGAATGAGCAGTGATGTCGGGGAAATTGAAATTGGTGTAATTGCTATTTTGGAATTGATTTTCAGAGAACCATTCGCTATTGTCACGTCTATTGCCGGATTGATTATTATTAGTCCGAAACTGACGTTGATTTCCTTTATCCTCCTTCCTGTTTCGGCATTCGTTATATCCAGAATCGGGAGAAGTTTAAAACGTACGGCTAAG
The DNA here is from genome assembly GCA_946479985.1 of uncultured Flavobacteriales bacterium. The sequence continues at coordinate 510 of CAMLIF010000054.1, read as the reverse complement.
CAGGGACAGGAGCAAAACGGCATCGTAACGTCAGCAATTGATGAATCCTTATCCGGAGTAAAACTCATCAAATCGTTCAGCGCAATTGATTTCATGACCGAAAAATTCCAGGAAGTAAATCTGCGCTGGCAAAAACTAATTACCAAAGCATTTCGCAAACGTGATTTATCGCCTCCATTAAACGAAGCACTCGGTTCGGCGGTAATGCTTTGCCTGGTTTGGTTTGGCGGAATTATGATTTTGGAAGGCGGAGCCGGAGCTTTGACAGGCGAGGAATTCATCGCCTTCATTGTTGTATTCTCTCAACTTCTCAGACCCATCCAGGGAATCTCAACTTCCATGGGGAATCTCAACAAGGCGGAACCTTCTATGGATAGAATTAATGAAATTCTGAATGCAGATGAGGTAATCAATGATCTTCCAAATGCCATACCGTTTAAGTCTTTAGACCAGAAAATTGAAGTAAAGAAAGATCGGAAGAGCACACGTCTGAACTCCAGTCACTTCCTG
>CAMLIF010000053.1 GCA_946479985.1 uncultured Flavobacteriales bacterium | reverse complement strand
AGTAAACGGTGAAGTTTCTTTTATTCTTAGAAACCTGGGAGTAGAATCTTCAGTCTCGGGTTCTTTCCTGTTTAATGCTCCGAGTGTCGGGCACGCATTGATGGATTTGACAAAACGGGCAGTTACTTCGCAGTTCCGGATCAAAGACTTTATGGTCCCGTTTTCGGAATCGCCGCGAATCATAGCTTCCGATTTTCAAATTATGGAGGTTTTGACCCAAATTGAATCGGGAAAACTGGGATTTGTTCTGGTAACCGACCGAAATGGGAAGTTGGAAGGATTGATCTCGAATGCAGATATACGGAAAGCACTCATCACTCACGGTGCAGATTTAAAAGAAGTTACGCTTGCTGATGTTATGAACCAAAATCCGGTCTCAATTCAGGAAAACGCCACTGTGAATGAGCTGCTGGAGCTAATTCGCACCTATTCATTCCCGATTAGTTATTTGCCTGTCGTGAACGAAACAGATAAAGCAGTGGGAATTGTTACCTTTGTAAACTTGATTAAGGGAGAAATATGATTATTCATTTAAAGAATACAGTGAGCGAATCGCAGGCTCAGCAGTTGGCGGTAGAAATTAAAGCATTTCATGTGGTTTCTGGCGGAAAGCAAGTGTTGATCACAGGTTCAGGTGTGAAGGAAGTACCAGATCAGGTGGCAGATTTTACAGATGAAAGCTGGGTATTTGCAAACGATTTACAACTGGCTTCGCGTTCGTACAGAACTACAACCAGAGAAGTGAAAGTTGGAAATGTAACCATTGGTGGAAATACAGGAAACACACTTTTAATCTCCGGACCATGTTCAGTTGAAAGTGAAGAGCAAATTCGTCAATCGGCTGAATTGCTGAAAGCGAATGGTTTAACGTCACTTCGCGGAGGCTGTTACAAACCAAGAACAAGTCCGTACAGTTTCCAGGGAATGGGACTTGACGGATTGAAATTGCTGGCAAAAATGCGCGAGGAATATGGTTTCACTGTTGTAACCGAAGCGCGTGATGCAACACATATTGATGAGATCATCGAGCATGCTGATGTTATCCAGGTTGGAGCAAAAGCCATGTATGATCAGGGAATTTTACGTGCCTGTGCAAAAACTCAGAAAACAGTTTTGATCAAGCGCGGATTTGGTACTACGCTCCAGGAATTCGTTCAGGCAGCTGAGTTTGTTCTGAGCGGAGGAAATGAAAATGTGCTTCTTTGTGAACGCGGAATCAGAACGTTTGAAACCGGAACCCGCTTTACACTTGATTTATGTGGAGTAGAATGGTTGAAACATTATACGAATTTGCCTGTTGTACTCGATCCGAGTCACGCAATGGGTTACGCTTACGGAATTGCCGGCTTGACAAGAGCCTGTGTTGCTTTGGGAGTTGACGGATTATTGATTGAAGTTCATCCGAACCCGAAAGTGGCTAAATCTGATGCTTCCCAGCAGCTGAATCACGAAGAATTCGAAACATTATTGAAAAATATCCGGCCGTTGGCAAACGCTGTCGGTTATCAAATTTGCTAATGACGTTTTTAGAACAAAATATAAAAGGACTCTGTGCCAGGTTCGGAGTCGATTTTCTTCAAATGCTTCAGGATTTTGATGCTGAATCGGTTGGAGAATTATCGGTTATTGATTTGCAGACTATTGCGGAAGAATACGAGGTTGATTTTTATTCGCTGCTGTTTAAACCTTTAGTGGTTTTCGAACATCTTGCTCCGCGTATCAAAGCAATCAAACTGGTTATTATGGATGTTGACGGCGTTTTGACCGATGGTGGAATGTATTATACCGAATCAGGAGATCAGATTAAAAAGTATAATACGAAAGATGGAATGGCCATTAAGAAATCTCTTGCATTAGGATTTCAATTCGGGATTATTTCACATTCCAGTGTTGGCGAAATGGTTAAGAACAGGGCTGAAACACTTGGTATTCCGAATGTTTATGTTGGTAATGAACCGAAAATGACCATTTTGAAAAAATGGTGCGAAGAATTAAAATTGAATTTAAGTGAAGTAGCTATGATTGGCGACGATATCAATGATATGGAAGTAATGAATGCGGTGGGTCTGCGTTTGTGTCCTGTTGATGCCGTGCAGCCGATCAAAGTGGTTTCAGATATAGTTTTACAATCAAAAGGTGGAAAAGGTGTGGTGAGAGAGTTTGTAGACAATTATTTATTACCGCAACCGCTTCAAAATTAAATAAAAATGGAAGGAATAACTTTAGGAATAATACGTGAAGGGAAGGTGCCGCCAGACAAGCGTGTCCCGTTAACCCCAGCTCAGTGTGCTCTTGTACAGGAGCAATATCCGAACGTAAAAATTAAAGTGCAAACTAGCCAGATTCGCTCATTCTCAGATGATCAGTATCGCGCTCAAGGAATTGAAATTGTTGATTCTTTGGAAGATTGTGATATCATAATGGGAGTGAAGGAAGTGAACAAAGAAGATCTGCTACCCAACAGAAAATTCTTCTTCTTTTCTCACACAATCAAAAAACAGCCGTACAACCGTGATCTTTTGCGGAAGATTCTTGAGCTGAAAATTGAGCTGATAGATTACGAAGTTCTGAAAGACAAAAACAACAAACGAATTATCGGATTTGGAAGATATGCCGGAATTGTTGGAGCATACAATGCCATGTTGACTTTCGGAACAAAAAATAAACTCTATACACTCACTCCGGCAAACCAGTGTCATGATCGTGTAGCAATGGAAAATGAATTGAAAAAAGTTCAGCTTCCGTCGAATACGAAAATTGTGCTGACAGGTTTTGGAAGAGTAGGTCATGGGGCAAGAGAAATCATGGATTTGCTTCCTATTACTGAAGTTAGTCCAACGGAATTCCTGGAAGAAACTTTCGATTTCCCTGTGTTTACACATTTGGAAATTGAAGATTATTACCAGAGAAAAGACGACGGAGAGTTTGTGAAATCTGATTTCTATGCAAATCCTGAACAATACACAAGTAAATTCGGGGAATATGCAAAAACAGCCAATATTTACATCGCTTGTCATTTTTGGAGTAATAGAAACCCGAATATTCTAACGCAAAGTGATTTGCTTGCAGCAGAGAATTTAACTGTTGTAGCAGATATTTCATGTGATATTGCCGGGCCAATTGCCTGTACGTTACGTTCGTCAAAAATTGCAGATCCGTTCTATGGTTACAATCCGGCAACGGGTGATGAAGCAGCCTGGGACGATCCGAAAGCAATTGCGGTAATGGCTGTAGATAATTTGCCATGTGAATTGCCGAAAGATGCATCTGAAGATTTCGGAAGCGAATTAATTAAGCGGGTTTTCCCGGTTTTATTTGGTGACGATCCTGATCACATTATAGAACGAGGAACCGAAACGAATTCGAAAGGTGAATTGACTCCATTGTATACATATCTGCAGGAATATGTGGACGGTGAAAAGGTAAATCACTAAAAACAAACGAATCAACCAACTACTAATGGAACAAGGAGATAAAAAGATAATTCGCGGATGGGTCATGTACGACTGGGCAAACTCAGTATACAACCTGGTGATCTCATCCGCTATTTTCCCGATTTTCTACGATACGGTTACTACGAATCGATACAAGGAACTGCATGGTATTGCTGAAGAAGTGCAATTATCGCGTGATACAGTAGTTACTATTAATTTTCTGGGCTGGGAAGTTTCCAGTTCTGTACTCATGAGTTTTGTATTGTCTGCATCTTTTTTAGTGGTTTCATTTCTGTCACCGTTACTTTCCGGAATTGCAGATTATCGTGGGAACAAGAAAAGATTTTTGCAGTTCTTTTGTTACATGGGGGCTGCAGCCTGTATGTCGTTATACTATTTCGGAGATTTTTTGAAGGCAGATCACATTGAAATTGGATTACTTTGCTTATTCATCGCCTGTATTGGGTTTTGGAATTCTCTTGTTTTTTATAATTCCTATCTGCCCGAAATAGCACCCCGTAGCCTTCATGATAAAATCTCTGCAAGAGGTTTCTCCATGGGATATTTTGGCTCCATGTTGTTGCTAGTCATTTGTCTTGTTTTGATGAAGGCGAAATTCATTACTTTTTTCGACGATCCTACCACTGTTGAATTTGAAGGAATGCCTGCTAAATACTGTTTTGTTCTTGTAGGTATCTGGTGGATATTCTTTTCCCAATTTACGTATAGGGTACTTCCGAATACAACCTCAGACCGCGTTCGTGAAAAAGGATATATCTGGAAAGGTTTTGCAGAATTGAAAAAAGTATTTCAGGAGTTCAGAACCATTCTTCGCCTAAGAAGATATTTGACAGCTTATTTCTTTTTTAATACAGGTGTTCAAACTGTAATGCTGATGGCTACATACTTTGCTAATAGTACTATTTTTACTGGTAAATATGAAGAAGAAGGAAAGAGCGGATTGATAATAGCCATTTTGTTGATTCAAATTTTAGCGGCCCTAGGTGCGTTTTTAATGTCACGTTTATCCGGTAAAATCGGGAATATTAAAACATTAATGATTTCATTGTCTATTTGGATTGGAATTTGTGCTTATGCTTTCATTATTGAAACACCTTTTCAGTTTTACATTCTGGCATCTTGTGTTGGGTTAGTTATGGGTGGAGTTCAGGCATTGGCAAGATCTACCTATTCGAAATTCCTTCCAGAAACAGAAGATCATGCCAGTTATTTCTCGTTTTACGATGCAACGGAAAAAATCGGGATTGTATGTGGAACGCTTTTCTTCGGTTTAATGGAAATCAGCTTTGGCGATATTCGTTTCTCAGTTGTCTCTATCGCTTTCTTCTTCGTTGTCGGGATGCTGCTTTTGTTCAGAGTTCCCCGCGATTCAAATAAATTAGCCTAGCGGTGAAAACCTGGAAAGAAAGTGCTCTTTTACGGGTGTTCCTGGTTCTCATTCTCATTTTTGCGGGACTTTATACGTTTATATTTAAAGACCCGGGGAAAAAAGAAATCTCCCGCGCATTTTACTTTTGGGAAGGCAGGTCTTCGCTGGATTCTGCAGAAGACTCTATCCTGACCGATCAACAGGTGAAGAAATTATATGTAAAGTTCTTCGAAGTTGAATTCAACGAAACCCGCGGACCAATTCCTATCTCGAAATCAGTTCTTGACCTTCGTGCAAATAACTACGATTCACTGGAAGTTATCCCTACAGTTTACATTCAAAACGAAGTTTTTAAAGGAATCGGAGAGAATGATCTGGCTGATTTTTCGGAGAAAGTGTGGCATTTGATCACCAAAAGATACCAGGAGAACGTTGGGAGGCTCAAAGGGCTGAAGGAAATTCAAATAGACTGCGACTGGACAATCAGTACAAAAGACAAATACATTTCTTTCCTGAAGATCCTGAAATCGAAGATCAATTGCCGACTTTCTGCCACTTTGCGTTTGTATGCATATAAATTCCCTGATAAAATGGGCGTTTTGCCAGTCGACAGAGCCATGTTACTGTGTTACAATTTACTTCCGCCGGTTGGATCAAATAATCAGAATTCCATTTTAGAACTCAGCGAATTAAAGAAATACCTTATTGGTGCAAATGAATATCCGGTTCCCCTGGATATTGGACTTCCGCTCTTTTCAAATGCGGTTGTATACAAGAACAATCATTTTTCCGGCTTGCTGCATTCGGATCTGGAGGAAGTGAAATCGGTTTTGAAACCGTATAAAAAGTATTGGTCGGTAGTTATAAAAGACACCACGTTCGAAGAAACCTTCCTGATGAAAGGCGACAAAGTAAAACTGGAAACGGTTAGTCCGCAAAAAATAAACAGAGCTATTGATATTATCACTGAAAATGTATCTTTATCCAACAACTACACTGTAGCATTTTATTACCTTAACTACAAGCAATTAGAGTCTTATGAATCTAAAGAAATTCGCGCTTTTTATAACGCTTTTAAGCCTTAACTGTTCAACCGTTTTCTCATGCGGGTTTTATCCTTATGGGGAAGAAATCAGGTATAATTTCCTGAAGCCGCAATACGTTTTCCCGGAATCGGATGATTACTTTTTCTATACTTCAAACTTGTTTTCCAACGATTATTATCCTGAGGATACACCTAAACTCTATCACTTTGGAGAAAATTGCGATTTATGGTTTGAAGCTTTAAATCATCGACTAAATCATCACGAGATTTATGATATCATTTACCTGAGAAGTGTCAACGATCTAAAAAACTCGAATAGCGATCACATTGCTTTTATCCGTAACAAGGAAAACGAGAAATTCCTGAAATATATTCTCTTTGCTAAATCAATCTCTGATCTAAATGGAGAAACTGCCGATCCGTGGGAAATGGAAGAAAAGAGCATTATGTCGGCGCGCCAAAAAGCCTGGACAAAAGCTTTGAAATTGGCGAAAGCCGAAAAAAACGAAGTTCTAAAACGCCGATATGCACATCTGGCTATTCGTTTGGCTTTTTACAACGACAATAAGAAAGTAGTCGACGATATTTATACTACTTATTTCAACGATCAGGTTTACAACGATGCAATTGATTATTGGGCTTTGCACTTTAAACTGCATTTTGAACCGGAGAGTCCCGAACGTAACGTGAAAATTGCACTGGTCTTCCTGAACTCCGTTGAAAAACGAAACTCCATCTTTCGATTAAAATACGATTACTACAACATTGAAGACGATTTGGAAGCAGCAACATCTGACCTGGAGAAAACAGCTGTTTTGTATATGTTCGCGTGTCGTCAGCAGGGGAATATGGGGCATATATTAGAGAAAATTTCAGCGTATGATCCCCAGCTTCCAGGGTTGGATTTCCTTGCCCTTCGTGAAGTGAATAAGTTCGAAGACTGGATTCTGACACCGTATTATTCCAACTTCAACTGGACGGTATACAATGACGGAAGTAAGGAAGCTGCCGAAGGATTAAAAGAGGAAATGAAGTACACCCGGAAAAATGCCAAATTGCTTTATGACTGGATGAAAAAAACAGGTGAGAAAAGAACGAATAATAAAGTCTGGTGGAATATAATGACGGATTATACTTTGCTGCTTTCGGGCGGAAAACTCGATTCGGAAAACATCAGGTCAAAATTCACCGATGATTCGTATACTTCCGATCAGCAAAAGTTTTTGAAGAAAATGTACTTGTTGAATGTCTTTTCGAATAACGAAGACCCGGAAGTGAAAAACGAAACCGTTCAGCAATTATTGATGATTCCGGAAATTCAATCGGATCAGAAACTACTGATTGGCCTGGCTAAGGAACTCGAACGAAATGGAAATGTTGAAATTTCAGCCGTTTTCTTTTCGAAGGTAAATCAATCGTTTGATGAAAGCAGTGATTATTATAATTACTCCGGATTTTGGAGAACAGATAATCTGGCTGAAACTGTCGGCGACAATATTTACTATGATTATTTCACATATCTCGATGCAACATTAAACACTTCCCAGGTTCAATCGCTCATTTTTCATTTGGAATACAAGAAAGTGAAAACTGATTTTGATCAGTGGCTTTATGGAAGGATCAAAAATGAATCTACACGTTTGTACGATATGCTTGGAACCATGTATATGCGCAAGAACGATTTGAAATCGGCTCTTTCAGCTTTCAACCAGGTGAATGATACGCTGTGGACTTCTGGCTATTTTCCTTATCAGAATTATATTGGCGACAATCCGTTCTCGAACGATTTTTACGGAAAATCAGATTCACGTCATGCGGATGAGATCAAAGGCGATTACACCAAACCGGAAATTGTAGCAGAATTAATTAAGCAGATCAACATTGTAAACACGGCAACGGGAGATAAAAAAGCTTTGGCTGCGTTCAAAGTTGCTAACTGCTACCGGAACATGACATTCTACGGGAATTCCTGGATGATGAAGCGCTATTACTGGACTCTAAATGCGAACCTGACTGGTTTGGAAGACGATGATGAATATTTCCAGTGTCTGATGGCTCAGAAATATTACAGTATCGCCGAACAAAGTGCAACTAAGAAAGATTTCAAATTCATTTCGCTCATCATGAAAGGACTTTGTGAGAAATATGAAATGGCTTATGATGATGGTGAATCGTATCTGAGTTATTCAGAAGATTACTACGCCTACCGTGAGCTTGCCCTTTTGGATAAAGTAAACCCTTCATTCAGAAAAATCAAGAAAGAATACGACAAGAGTTATATTTACTCCATCGGCGATTGCGATGATTATGAAGGATACTTCAAATCAATTGCAACTAAATAAATGAATTATGAAACTGAAATTGATACTACTATTTGCGCTTTTTCAAACAGGGTTATTATTCTCCCAGGTCGAGCAGTTCGACCCGAATTATTTGGGGGCTTATAGGTCGGAAGATGATGAGATCTATTTCTACATTTACAATTTGAATGAATCAGGCAGATTAGACCTTACAGAAGAGCAAAGAAAAAATGCCGTTTTTATCTTTACCTATCAAAATAGGGATGCAGTCGGAATGAGTGTAGCCATGAAGAAAGGAAATGGCTACGTTTCCGTAGTAAACGAAGATTGTCCTGAATTTTTGTTCACGTTTAAAAATCTGGATGGCGTTCAAACGATAGAAATAACCGAAAAATCCGGAAAGAAGATCGGATTAACTAAAACAGTTGCGAATCTATATTATGACGATGAAGAGTCGGATTTAGGTTATGAGTATATTCAGGATGAAGAAAATGTTTCTCCTGTTCCCCAGGATGAGGAATTAGGTGATGAAGCCACAGATGTTTCTGTGGCTGTGCGCACATATGTGCGGTCTGACGGGGCAGAGCTTGTAGCCGTTTTTACAGAGGAATCATTGACGATTGGGCTTCAAATTCCTGCTGCCAAATCGTGCTCTGAAGTCTTGATTGTAGACGATGTAGTTCGCAGTGGAGAAGAAGGAATGTACATTTACAATGATCCGGAAGGTAAATTCGTTTTGCACCTGATTGAATCGGAAAGCACCATGCAGTTTGTATGCGTCAAGGGAGATTGCTTTGACAAAAAAGGCACATGCGGTATTTGGAAGGAAATCTTTATAATAAAGAATTAAAAGATCACTACTATGAAATCTACACTACTATTTTTATTCGCAGCTCTTCAAGCAGGGTTTTTATCCGCCCAGTTTGATGAGAATTATATCGGAAAATATAAAACAGATGATGGAAGTATTATTTTCCATATTCTGGAGAATGGGCAGGAGTATAGTGATCTTTTAACCGCTGAACAAAGGCAGTATGCAGTTTTCGTTTTCATTTATGAAGTAAATGTTGTTGATGATAAATTTGGTGCAGCCATGAAAAAGGGCGGCAACTATGTTTCTTGTGTCACAGAATCACTTCCTCAGCTTACATTCGTTTTCAGGTCTGAGAGCGGGAAACAAATGTTGGATGTAACAGAGGAGTCAGGAAAGAAAATGACCTTGAGTAAGATGGTTGATCCTTATTACTACGATGAGGAAACCTATTCAGACTATGAAGGATATTCAGACGAAGAATCCGGAGACGTTGATTATTACGATGATGAAGAAACAGCTGAAGATCTACCTTCTGTTTTTCAATTTACGCGTGCTGATCAGGGAGAATTACTCTTGTTCATGAAAAATGATCTGATTTCCATTTCTTTAACTATTCCTGCAACAAAATCTTGTCCTGAATTAGAAATTACCGGAGATTTAGTTCAACAAGAAGGTTCACAAAACACTTATTTTTATACCGATCCCTCAGGTTATAAACTGAAAGCGGAAATGATCTCAAAGAATGATAATTCAGGATGGAAATTCTCTTGTGCAAGTGGGAAATGCCCGGATGCGAATAACAAATGCGGAATGTGGAAAGAGGAATTCATGCTTGGATATTAAAATTCAGAAAACACCATGGAATTTGAATGTACCTGAGACGATTGTTTCGATAAAATACAAATGTGGTATCTGGAAGGAAATATTTTGTGCAAACCTATTAATAGTTTATGTCAATGAAATTTATTTTTTTGTTCCTGTCTACTTCTATTCAAACAGTTTTTTTATATGCCCAAACAGATCCGTTTGATCCGGTTTATTTTGGACAATACAAAACAGAAAATGATGCAGTCTTTTATTCCTTCAATGAATATGAGGGTGATTTGGATCAGTATCTAACAAAGGAGCAAAAGAAAAATGTTGTTTTTTTCTTTAGTTGTCAAAACACGAAGGAAACATTTGCCGGTGTGGCTATGAGAGTAGGAAATACCTATAAATCTCAGATAATAAAGGAAATCACTCCTGAGGTAACATTTGCTTTCAACAGTGAAAATGATTTACCAACGGTTGTCGTAACAGATAAATCAGGCCAAAAGGTTGCGTTAACCAAAATTGATTTTACCACTTATTTCGATGAAGAAGACATTTCCGGGAATCCGGAGGATGTCCGTATGTATTCACAGATTGGTTTAGAGCTAAACTACTACGAGAATGGGAAAGTTGCAATGTACGTCACTTTTAAGAGTGGAATTCCACATTCTGTTTCAATGATCTTTGATTCTCCTGATCCTGATGACGACGAGGTGATTATATTAGAAGGAATACTGGAAACAACAGAAACTCCAAACCAATTTATTTTCAACGACGAGACTTCCGGAAACCGCTGGAAAGTCTATGAAATCGGTCCCGATTTTTCTTTTGAATGCATCGAAGGTGATTGTTATGATAAAAATGAAAAATCAGGTTTATGGAAAGAACCGTTTCATTTTGTGCAGTAAGACTGAAATAGAAATTTTAAATTAAGAATATATGTTAGTGAGTGCTGTAAACTGGTTTGAAATACCGGTAAAAGATTTTGCAAGAGCCTCTGCTTTTTACGAAACGGTTTTGGATGTGGAAATCCACGTGATGCCACACCCTGAATACGAATACGGAATTATTCCGTGTGATATGGAAAAGGGAATTGGTGGAGCCATTGTAGCCGGACCGCATTTTGAACCGTCTATGATTGGTTCATTGGTTTATTTGAACGGAGGAGAAGACCTGGCAATTCCCCTTTCACGCGTAGAAGCAGCAGGAGGAAAAGTAATCTTGCCAAAAACATCACTCGGCGGAAACGGTTACATGGCCCATTTCATCGATACAGAAGGAAATAAGGTTGCTTTTCATTCTCGTGGTTAAGAAATAGAATCCATAAAAATGCAGTAGGGCCAACTCGCGAGTTGGCCCTACTTTTTTATTGTCTTTTTCCTTAAAGGAAAATCAATGTGCTTCCTCTTCCGGATCAGGAGGGAATAATTTCACCGGATCTTTGATTTTTTGTTCGTGATCCAAAATGTCTTCCAACTGAGAAATCGTTAATTGTTTTGCAATGATCTTTTTGTCTTTGTCCAACAGGAAGATTCTTGGCGTTGCATACAAATCGTAAGTGTCGTGATAGTTCAATGATTCCAGTGTGGTTGGTTTCGGACGCTTATCACCGATCACCGGAACCAAACTGTTAGGATCTGAAGTTGCTTTTTCAAACAGTGTTTTCGTCATGCCGACATTGATGAAAGTTAATCCGTTATCACGAATGAATTTTTTCCATTTCTCGAAATCTTCTCCGGTGGCTTTACCAATTGCAAATACTTCTACGTTTCTTGCTTTCAGTTTTTTCGCATACAACTCCTGTAATTTTGGTGTTGTTTTCTTACAGTGTCCGCATTCCGGATCCCAGAAATACAAGATTGTGTAGTCTGATTTTAAACTGTAGAAGTCTTTCCAGACTTTGTCTGTCGTATCGAGTAAAATGACGTTTGGCGGAACAACACCCTGAACCAAATGCTTTTGAACTTCATTGTTTTCGCACAATTCTTTCAATTTGTCTTCCTTCATCCAGTAAGCCAGTGAAACTCCTTTTTCATCGCGTTTGCAGTAGAATGCATCAACCATCATTACAAACACTTTGTCCATTCCCATGATCTTGGATTTGTTTGCAGTGTTGGTAATATTATCTACACAGAATTTGAACATTTCTGAGCCTTTCGGAAGTTTCTGACAGAAAGGAATAGCTACAGCCAAAATTGAATCAGGATGCTGAAGAATCATTGTTTTACCAAAGTACATTTCCAGCTTATTTTGAAAAATATTTGTGTTCACTAAACGAGAATCCTGCAGATCAATATTATCCCAGAAATGGGCTTTGTAGTATCTGAAAACAAAAGTAGAATCAGTAATTATTCCTGCTTCATTCTTAGGTGGTTCAGGAAGCTCAATGTCCATCGACATTTTGATAATCTTCGCGCAAAGTGTCGTCGGGTTGTTTGCAATCAATTTCTTTTGGTAATCAATCACATCTTTTGAAATAGCATCCACTCTTTTTCCAAGTGCTTTGTATTGTTCGTCTTCCGGTTTTAACGAGTTCTTGATTTTTATCAAAGAATCGGCTAAAATTCTGTTTGTATTTAAATACTGAATGTATGGAACAAATAACTTGTTTTCTACCGACTTCTTCACAACCATTGTAGGAATGAAATTCGGATTTTTTGTTTCAATCGAAATATCTTCTTTGTTGTAAATGAATTCGAAATATTTCTGACCAGGTAAAAGCACCGCCAGCATTCCAGGCTGCAGATCAGATTTTGCGTTGAATTCAACAATTCCGTTTTTGATATTAGCCGTATCAGCATAATACAAGCCTTTTCCCCAGTATTTGGTCAGATAAACAGTAGTATCTGGAACTCCTTCAATTTTGAATCGCAATTTTTGAGAAAAACTTAAAGTTGTCATCAGGCAGAAACCAAATGCAAGGGTAAGTTTGGTAATTCTAATCATGGTTGGATCTTTTAATTTATCTATTAACGTAGTCATTTTAAAAAAGCATTTCCTTTAACAAAATATTAACCGTTGTTCTGCTGAAGGATTCCTTTTCTGGCGCTCATGAAACTTGCCAGGGCAAAGATCAGGTAAGCAAATAACAAGGCCGAAATACTTAGAACGGTGAAACCCGTTCCAATGTAAAGTCCTCCTTCTTCGAACATATTGTCGAGAGCAAATTTAAACAATACAAATGCAATTAAACTCAATATGGCCACGATTCCGAAAACTTTTGTAAAATAAACAAAGAACTGTCTGGTAAGCGTTTTCGGATGATAACCCATGCGGAGCAGTGTTCTTACTTCATAAGCGTTTTTGCTCAGTAACAACTGCAGGTATTGAATTAAAACCAATCCCGAAAGCAGAACGGCAATCACTGAAATCCCGAGAACTACCAGAATCAATGTACTAACCATACTTTTCAGGCGTCCGATAACAGCCTGCGATTTCTTGCTTTCATAATGACGGTTTTTCATCATTTCTTCGATCAACCCGAAATTGCTTTCTTCACCTGAGATCATTAGCTGCGAAATTTTCATGGGTTCCGATTTCCCATAGCGCTCATTCGCCCAGCTCATAAAGCTTTCAGGAACTAACATTGAGCTTACTTCATTGGTGAAGCCTACAATGCGCACATCGATCCATTCCTTTTGAGTTTCGCTTTGCAATGTGAATTTGAAACGGATGTCCATTGCCAGTTCATCGCTGATTTGCGGGATATCCTGAGCACTCATGTATGTATTGAGCATAACCAGGAAATCACGCGGCATAATCATCGGTACAATAGAGTCTCCGGCTTTCCATTTCCATTTGGTTGTTTTCACATCCAGGAAATCTTCGTCAACGGTTTGTATGAAAACGTTTGAACGGAAGCGAGGAACGGAAGGATCAGCAGTTTCGAAGGAAACATCAAAATTGTTTGAAACAACCGGTTCCACTTTCAAAACGCCAGGCTCCTTTTTGATGTTTTCTATTTCGGCAAGTGAAAAATCTGTTTTGGCAATTCCAAGTGTGTTTGCCGAAGAAATTTTCTTCTGAACAATAATTGTGTTCGGACCAAGTACGTCGGCTCCTTCACCAAACTCGTTCACGCGAATAAGATAATGAATGGAAGTAATGAGGAAAGTCATTCCTAAAAACGAGCCGCCGATGGCAATGTACAATTGTTTACGATCCTGGTATCTGAATAATAATTGACGTAACATGTGGCTCAGAGTTTAAGTTCGTAATCGTAAGGGAATCGGGTATCATCGTCTAACGAAGTTAAAACGAACCCGGCTTTTTGCGCATCGCATTCTTCTGCAATGGCTTGCAAACAAAGACGACTGTTATTCTCATCGAGGTGAGAAAAAGGTTCGTCGAGGATTAACCATCTGAATGGCTGACAAAGTGAACGAACGATTGCCACACGCTGTTGTTGTCCCATAGAAAGCAATCCGCATTTTTCGTCCCATTTAAACGCAATTCCGAATCGGTCGATTAATGCAAACATTTCTGCCTCTGTTTTGAAATTGGTCAGATTGTTTTTCAGCATCAGGTTTTCACGTACCGTCAAATTCGGAAATAACTGTAAATCCTGGAAAACGGTAGAAATTTTGGTTTGACGAACATCTACCCAATCGTCAACTGAGTAAGTTTTAATATCTCTGTCGTTGTACCGGATTGTTCCGCTATAATCTGATCGAATACCGAAAACGCTCATTGCGAATGTTGATTTCCCTTTTCCGCTCGAAGCATTCAGCAAAATCTTTTTTCCGGCTTTAAGGTGTGTTTGATTTCCCCAGATACTCTCTTTTCCATGATCGATGGAAGCAAGTGGGTGAGGCATTACGTTTTCAAAATAAATATCCATTTGTATATGCTATTTAAATTTGTTCTGATGAATTTCCCGGTAACTTTCAATAATCATTCCAATAGTGTATTCTATTGATTTCCAAGTTTCTTTAGCAACTGTTCAAACAGGCTTAGTTTCTTTCCCGGAATTAATGCCGTTGAATCAGGATTTCTTCTGATCCAGGTCATTTGGCGTTTTGCGTAGTTGCGCGTGTGCTGTTTAATCTTGTCGATTGCTTCATCAAACATATAAACTCCGTCGAAACAATCGAATAATTCCTGGTAGCCAACGGTCTGAAGACTGGCAAGGTGTTTTTTGTCTTCGAGATTTTTTACTTCGTCAATCAATCCGGCTTCTATCATATTGTCAACCCGTTGATTGATGCGATCATACAATTCCTCACGCGGATGATCGATATGAAAATAGACGCATTCAAACGGTCGTTCTTTATTGAAGTTCTTCCGCAATTCAGAGAATGGTTGATTTGTAATGCGAATAACTTCTAATGCTCGTAAAACACGGTGTGCATTTTTCTGATCAACTTCGTTGTAATAATCGGGATCGCTGTTCCGCAGTTCGTTGAGCATAACTTGTATTCCGCGGGTTTCGTATTCTTCTCTCAACTGAGCCTGAATGTTTTCGTCGGTTGGAATATCGTCTAAACCTTTGCAGAGTGCATCAATAAACATTCCGGAACCGCCAACAACAATTATTGTTTCCAGGTCTTTCAATTCATTTTCAATCAATGAAAGAGCTTCTGTTTCGAATTGCCCGGCGCTTAAAGGATTTTCAATGCTATGCGAATCAATAAAGTAATGTTTTGCTTCGGCTAATTCGTCGGCAGCTGGTTTTGCTGTACCGATGTTCATTTCTTTGTAAAATTGTCTTGAATCGGCCGAAATTATTACCGTATTAAAATGTTTCGCAGCTTCAATAGCTAACGCGGTTTTTCCACTAGCCGTGGGACCTTGAATTACAATGAGTCGTTTCACGATCAAAAATACGGGTTTTGAGCTTACTTTGCGATTGTTTTGTACAACTCGTATCGTTCAGTGATGTTTTTGACATAACGATAAGTAATTCTTCCACGGAAAGATCCGCTTTTCACCGCATCATCGGAGTAATATTGTCGTTTTCCAAGGTTGAGAACTATGGATTCTACGTTATCATCCCAAATATTCGGATTCAATCCTTTTTTCTCAGCAAGCCTGCGTGCATCCTGAATATGACCTGTTCCGGCATTATAGGTTGCTAAGATGAACTTGATCCGTTCCTTTGGATTGGAGATGTTTTTATACATTCTATCCAGTTTGGAAATGAATTTCATTCCGCCCTGGATCTGAACCTGGGGAGTTGAACTTGGGTAAACTCCGTAGTTAGGTCCGGTTCCGGGCATAAACTGCATTAATCCGTAAGCGCCTCCGAAAGCCCGGGCATTTGGATTAAACCCGCTTTCGTGGTAAATGATTGCGGCAACCAGTCGCCAATCTAAATTGTATCTGGCCGCTTCTGCACGTAAGATGGCATCGTAAGGACAAATTGCGCCGTGTTTACTGCTGTAATTTTTGTTCTGGAAGTTTGTTAACTGGTTGATCTGCTCGAAGTATTTTCGTTTAATAAAGGAAAATGTTTCTTTTTCCATGAATTTCTTCAGCCATTTATCAAGACGTTTTTTTAATAACGGTGCGTTCTTTGGCAATCCGAAGGCAATATTCTGTTTGAACGAGACAGCCAGATTTGCGTCGATGTTGTCGTAATAGCGTTCATTGATTACAGCGATATTTTTTTCCGCGATTGTATAATCAATTTGCCCGTCGGCAACCAATTCAATTAATTCTTCAACACCCTGGTATCCCTGCGTTGGACGAATGAAAATAGTGTCGCCAATTTCATTCTGCAGGTTCAATAAGCGCTGATAGTAACTTGATCCGGGCCAAACACATACTTTTTTTCGTGCAAGCTGTAATGGATCACGCACAAGAGTTTCACCCGAATTTTCATCCGGAACTCGTTGAATAAGCACCTGGTTTGATTGGAAGTAAGGAGTAGAGAAGTTTATCAAATCCTGACGATCGCGTGTTATTGTATAATTACAAGCTAAAATATCGCCTTCACCGGCGTTCAGCTGATCATGCATTTTATCCAAATCGGTAACGATCTTAACTTCAAGTGGAACCCCAAGATCTTCGGCGAATTCTTTCAGAATCTCATATTCGAAACCCATTTTTTTTCCTTTATAGATAAAGAAAGAGGTACTTGAGTTTTCTGCAAGGATGGTCAATTTTCCGCGTTTCAGGATTGCCGGAAGATCATGTTCATTAGCAACCAGCGGATTTTTCCGTTGGTCGTTTTCCTGTGCTTTGCCTGAAAACACAAAGACCACAAGGCTGAAACTTAATAATAGCAGTGCTCCAAGTACAAAAAAAATGTATTTTCTATTTCTCATTTGGGATGCGTAAGTTACAACTAAATTCTCTAAACGTTTATTAGAAAATGTTCATTTGCATCTTGCATATATTCATTGAACACACTTGTTATGCGTGTTTCATTTTTCAAAAATACGGCTAATCCGTTTTTCAATTCATTATCGAAACTCAATCTCCTGCTGACTCCGTTGCACATTCTATCAAGCCCGTAAGTGAGTTTATAACTATTCATCCAACGCATTTCACAGAGTTTATGAATGAAAAAGTTGAACGATTCTGGATAGTGATTTTTGTCGAGATCTTCCAATGAATTATGTACCCTGTCGAGGAAATCATCAAGCGGTTCTGAGTTCCAGTTCGACCAGTGTTTTGCCAGTAAATGGTCGAAAAACAAATCGATTGCAATTCCTGCTACTTTCGGAAGATCTACCCTGATTTCCCGGATTAACTCCAATACTTTCGGATGATGATCGATGTAATTATCGATTTCCCGGTGCAGCCGGATTCCTTTCTGAATGAATAGCGGATAGATTTCCAGATGCGTTCCCTTAACGCTGTCTCCGAACAAATTCGCTTTGGCCAATTGCAGGTTGTTATTGGAGAAATAGATGTGTCCGAGATAATTCATACTTCGACAGGCTCAGTATGAACTTCGGACGTGAGTTTTTTGATAATTGCTATTTGTCCCAAATGATAATGTGAATGCTCAATCAATCCGAGCAAGTTGCGGTGATATGTTCCGTATTTTTCCGATACGAAAACGTCGTTCAAAACAGAGTCGGGGAGAGCTTGTATTAAACCGGCTAATTTTTCAGCATCGCTTAAACATTCCTGACAAAAGTTTTTCCAGTCCTCTTCTGAATTAAAATCAGGATGATCAAAACTGAATTTGTCGTTCGTATTGAGTTCGTCTCCTGAAAGAACTCTTGTAATTCCTTTTACATAATAGTTGATATGAAATGTAAGCGCTGCAATACTGTTGAGTGATTCAAATTTTCTTAATGCTTGTTGTAATGAAATATCGGTCAACTGATCCTTCAGATCCGAGCAGGTCCAGTTCCCACCAAAATGTACTTCGCGCAAATGTTTTGCCAGTTGTTGTGTTGTTGTCATTTCAGCATCATTTTTCGCACATCTCTAACCGGAGCACTTCCGTAACTCAGGAATTCTTCGTGGAATTTTTTCAATTGGAATTTCTTTCCTTTTCGTTTCATCAAGACATCTCTCAGACTCACTATTTCAGAGAATCCCGTAAAATAGCTGCATAATTGAACTTGTGTAAGTGTTGCGCGTTTCCATTTTCCATCGGCTTCGGCCTGTTGCTGGTAAGCTTCGCGAACAAGGAGATTCATTGCATTTTCTTTCGACCAATTCAGGTTGTGAACCGAATAATCGAGGATTGTGTTGCAGGTTGTTCGTAAATTCCATTTGTAATACATCAGCCACATTTCGGGAGTAGAGGTTGTTGATCCTGTCGAAGCACCGTAACCGTTTTCGAGCATCATTAATTCGGTATAAACCGCCCAGCCTTCAATCATTGCTCCGTTTCCGAAAATTGATTTTATAATACTCGGCGATTGATTGCTGTAAACCAGTTGTGCATAATGTCCGGGAATTGCCTCATGGATATTCAAAATTTGCAAAACATAGTCATTGTATTCGCGCAGGTAACTTTCTGATTGTTCCGCACTCCAGCCATTCATACTTCCTACGTTGTAATATGTTTTCCCATTTTTATCGTAGGGACCGGGAGCTGAGATTGAAGCACCTGCGACTCCGGCCATGTAATCGGGTTCTTTTCTCACAACCAACGGTTTTTTAGGATCGAGGTAAAGTAAGTTTTTCTTTTTCACGAAAGCGGTTAATTCCGGGATTTGATTTTGAATTTCCTGTTGGAATTTTTCTGGTGTTGTGTGCTGCTCAGAGATTTTGTCGATCAACATTTTCACCATGGTATAATCGTCGTATGGAGGAAGTTGTTTTCCCATGTACTTGCTCCATAGTTTATCTGAAAGTGCGATCATTTTCTGATGCAAGACTTTTTTATGTTCTAAGGCTGTTTGGTAGATTTCTTTCGGGCTTTTGTCGGATTGGATATCGAATTCGAATTTTTGTTTGTAGAGCTTACTTCCCAGGCGGAAACTGCGCGGATTCGGGTTCGGCATTTGTTCCAGCCACGCTGCATAGGAAAGAACAGCGGTTTCAGCCTTTTTCGATTTGGCAATAAGCTCCTTTTTTTCTTTGGAACTCAACTTGCTTTTCTCCACCTGCTCAGGTAAATCAGCAGCAAAAACACTTGCCCCGCCCCGATTTTGGTCAATTGCCAATTGGGTATGTTCGGCAGTTGGATTTTTGATGTTTTTCTTCGCAGCATCATAATAAGCTGAAACTTTGTCCAGTCGTTTCGAAATATTCTTCAAACGTTTCTCTAATGGAAGCTGTTCGTTTGCCAGTAATTCTGCAATACCACCGCATACGTTATAATTCGAAGGATTCCATTCCCACGATCTGAACGTTTCAATTTCCCATTCGGAACCTTTCAGATAATTCTCCATTAACTGGTAATCTATCTGGTTGCTCTCTGATAGTTTGGTTTTATCAATGCCGTGCAATTTCTTCAGTTCTGTTTTGGCGAACTCTTTTTCTTTGCTACGTTGAGTTTCGTTCGGGATAGCCAGGATAGCATCGCCATCATGTTTTCCCTGGCTGCTTGCCCAACCCGGATACATTTCCCACAAACGGGTTACAAAGGCTTCCTTGTCAGCGTCGAATGTTTTGTTTATATCTACTTCTTCAGAACAAGAGGAAAGAATAAAGATTAAAGCGGAAAGAACAGAAAACAGGAAGTGCTTTTTCATATCAGATTTTTTTGAAAGATAATGAAAAGCGTGGAAGTGTTAGAATTGAAAATTGAAACATTAGCTGTATTTACAGTACAGACCTTATTCATAAATCTTCCGGGAACATTTCTTAGAGGTGCATGTGAAGACTAATTTCATAGGGATTAACAGCTCACTTTCGCCCGCTGTAATTCTAAATTCTCCGCGCGCATTCATTTTCCATTTGTGAAAAGGAATTACTTCTATTGTAAACGTTCCTGTTTCTCCGGGAGCCAGCACAACGCTTCCCGAAGATCTGATGCTGCTTCCCGCGTCGTACCAGACAATAAGGTTTTTGTCGCAAATCAAAGATTCGTTCGTTTCATTGCGTACCTGGAATGTAACGTTGAAGCGATTTTGATAATAGTCACAGGAATCATAAGCCCATTCCTTTACCTCGAGATCAACGGTTTGCTGCAGGCAATACAAATGCCCTGGTTCGCCTCCAATTTGATATACCACCGGATTTTTCAATGCAACAAGATCCTGCGAATAACTGTAAAACACGAAAGGATTCAATGCGAGAAGTAAAAGCAGTTGTTTCATGGAATGTGTTTTCGGTGAATCTAGGGAATTTTGTCTAAGGCATTTCTTATCAAAATGTTAATGGCTGTTTTGATTGGTCTACAACTCGTACAACTCAATCGGTAACAGATCCGGATCGGTTATAAATGTAAAACGCTTTCCGGTGTGTTCATCAGTTCGAATGGGTTCAAAAGGAACTGATTTCAATTGAAGTTGGTTTACCACAGAATCTAAATTTTCTACACTAAAAGCAATATGACGTAAACCCAGAGCTTCCGGTTGGGAAACGCGTTTTGGCGGATCAGGAAAGGAGAAGAGTTCAATAACATAAATTCCGTTTAGTGCCAGATCTACTTTCCACGAATCGCGCTCTGATCTGTAAACTTCCCGGATAATATCTAAGCCAAGAATTTCTGTATAGAACTTCCTGGAGACTTCTATATTGCTGCAGATAACGGCAATATGGTGAACTGCTTTCAGCATTAGAATTTCGACCGCCAGATCTTTTCCGTTGCTTCCAGGTATTCAGGCAAGGCAGCTGATCCGTACCACGGGTACAATTCCGGTTTCAATAACTTTGCTTTGATTGCAGGATCTGTTTGCAGTAAGATCTCAGCTTCTTCAACAGTTGCAACGTTCAGAATGAACAATCCGCGCATGCTTTGATCGTTTTTACCGAATGGTCCGGCAACAGTGAGTTTTTCCTGTTCAACCAGTTTTCCCATATTAGACATGTGTCCCATAAAGCAGCTGTCGATGAAAGCTTTGTCGGTGGTTTTATTTTCGCCGGTTTTCAGGATCACGAAAATGTAGTTCTTCATTCCATAATCATCGCCGCCTAATTTTTCGGCCAGCTCCGAATCGTAGTTTGGGTTCGGAATGCTGTCGGATTTCGTAAACGGTTCTGTTTTTAACGATGCAGCCGCAGATTTTTGCTTTTGCATTTTATACGAAAAGCCTTTGTCGTTTGTGCCCAGAACCTGCACATAAATTTCAGTCGGGGATAGTTTTTTATAGACAATCTTCTGCGGGAAATCGTGGGTTTTATTCTCAAAGACAAACATGCTGTCTGATTGAACAAGTTTGAAATCAACGCTTTTTCCATCATTTTGTCCAATGACAGTTGGGATGTAGAAGATTCCGTCTTCACGTTTCGAAAGATCCAGGTATTCGTTTATAATCATTTCCCCTTTTTTTATGTCGTAAGAATAACCTTTCAATAGCGTTTTAGAGAGTTTGTCCCAATGCTCATAGGTATCTCCGTTTTCCATTTTCCAGGTTCCTGCAAGAAAATCGGGGAATTTATCCTGGGCAGAAACAAGGTTTGACAATAAGATAATCGAAAGAAGACTAAATAATTTCATTGTGTAATTGTTGGATCGTTTCAAAAATACGCTTTTTCGCTTTGTGAGTCCGGCGCATGATTGCAAATTCTCCACTGTGATTAATTAACTTTGTTCTTATGAAACCAGAACGCAAAGACATCAAACCGGGAATGCTCGTAGCTTTTATTCAGAAACACCATCAACGCAGCGGTGAAGTTACGGAAGGAATTGTGAAAAGCATTCTGACCAGCGCACCCACGCATCCGCACGGAATTAAGATTATGACGGATGAGAAAAAAGTTGGACGAGTGGTGGAGATACTTGAAGGAGACGAGGATTGAGTTAAATACCTGCGGAGACAAGAAGCATTCGTACCGAAACTTCATGTTTCATCGCGGAGTACGTAAAGTCGATTTGAATAAATTTGCCTTTTTTTTGGTTTGTAAGGAGACGAGGATTAGCAGCTGGCAAAGATTGCGGAGTAAACGGTGACAAGCTTAAGACAAACGCTAATAGGCCAGCGAACAATGAAGATTGGCCCTCGAAAGGTGAAGATTGGCCCTTGAAAAGTGAAGATCGGCCTTTGAACAACAGAGATTGGGCTGCGAAAAGTCAGGAATCGTCTGTTACTATTGATCCTTAAAAGTATTCAGGGAGTAAACTATAGCGTATGAAATCAAATCCGTACGTGCAAATATTATTTTTTCATACGTAGTGCCGCTGTGGCATGAAATGCCTTATGTTTTGAGAGCCAGTGGGTTTATATTTTCCCGCAAAGTTCGCGGAGAACGCAAAGTGGTATCTCAAAGCTGTGATCGAAGCATTGCAGAAAGTTCTTTCGCTCTGTTTAAAGTCATAAAATGTCCGCCGGTTTCTACGGTAATATCAGGCTTAACAAAACGAAAAGGCAGCACACGATCTTTCGTTCCGTGAATATGAACGAGGTTACCAGGAACAAATGTGTTTTTCCAGCGCACAATTTGATCGATGGCCCATTTTAGATATCCGGGATCGGTTTCGACAAGAATTCTTTTCAGAATTTGTTTGTCCTCGGCGGTTTCTGTTCCAAAAACCCAATTGGTAAAGAAGTTCGGATATTTTAGCAAAGCCGTAGGAAGTAAACTGTGAATCCTCAGTTTTCCGGCGAAACGATAATAGGATGGGATTTCTTTTCGGGTTTTCGCTGAAGCTATTAGAATGATCTTTTCCGTTTCAATCTGTTTTGCAATCTCAATAGCCATTATTCCTCCGAATGAGTAGCCGATCAAAATAGGGTTGGGTGTTGTAATGCTTTGACGAATCCTGGAAGCGTAGTGTTCAATGGTTTCTTTTGGCTCTGGAATTATCCATTTTACATGTACAGCTTGCAAACCTGAGAAATCAATGTTTTTGAAAACCCGTTCATCTGCTCCGAGACCACTGAAGATGTAAACTTTTTGATTCAAAATGATTCTAATAGGCCTGAATCAAAACATCAGTCGGGATGTGCAGTCTTTCATGTAATTGACGAATCATTTCAAGTGAAAGCTTTCTTTTTCGGTTTAGAATTTCGCTTGCCCGGCTTTTTAATCCGATAATATTTGCTAAGTCGTTTTGGTTATAACCTAATTGCTCCATTCTGAATTTGATTGCTTCAATTGGATCAGGAAAGCCAATTGGAAATTTCTCATTTTCGTATTGATCAATCAAAATCCCCAGCACTTCCAGCTCATCGCCTTCAGGAATACCACTTTTTGCATCAAAGATTATTTCAAGTCTTTCTAAAGCCTGGTAATAATCCGTATCTGTCTTTATTGGTTTGATTTCCATGATACTTAAATTTCGTTTGCGTTTATTATGTCTTATTCAGCATGTGTTCCAATGAAACGAATCCAAATCATTTGATACGTATAATTCACTTTAACGATTAACCTGTAATTATTTCCTTTTATGTTGAATACTATTCTGTTATCGTTTAGGAAACTTGCACTCGGGTATTCAGATTTTATCTCGTTAGGATTTTTCCAACTTACCCTGCTTGCTTCCTGAAACCAGGATAATAACTGCTGTTCACAATCAGTATGTACTTCCCAAAAATCTCTTAATATTTTTTTAGCAATTACTCTCAAGGAATACTGGTTTTGAACAAATATAAGTAATAAAGTTCCCGAATTGGGAATTGCAATGTGGTTTTATTTTCTAAGAATGAATATTTTCCCGCAAAGTTCGCGGAGAGCGTAAAGTGGTCTCAAAGCTGAGATCGAAGAAGTTTTCGTTTTTGCCTTAAGGAATTTACGATCATTCAACGGTTTTCAATGTTATGTTTTTGTCCAATTCTATCAGTTCCTCTGGTATTTTAGCCGTTGCCGATCCTTTTTTGTCAATAGGATAACTGATATCCACCTGGTATGTCATTTCATCTGTTCGATAGATCAAAAAATGCTGTCTTAATATTCCTTTGCTTTCAACATAGATATCGAAAATGAGTTGATGAAAGGTTTGTTCGTGAAAAGTTGTATCATTTTCTGCAATAAACACATATTCAGGATCAGTAGATGGTCCTATATTCTCTGAGATTGATTTATAATAGTCATCGTTGCTCAGTTTACTTTTTGGAGTATTAGACGTGATTTTATATGTACATTCTATCAAGTTCGAATCTGTTGCCAGCCCCACGAACATTTTTTGCTTTGTGTCGCTATAGATTGTTTGCTTCCATTTATTTCCAGATATATTGAAGCTGAATGAATAAAACTTACTGGACCACGTTGGGGCAGTTTCAGTTTTTGATTCCTTTGCCACTTCTGTTTGTGCTTCACTTTGACAAGATGAGAAGACTAATAATAGTACAGTTAAAGAGCTGATTTTCATATTTTCTTTTTTAATGACCTGCATTGATTGCCCCTGCCAGTTCTTCAGCTTCACTAAGATTAAAATTGCCGCTAATTTGTGAATCCCCGCTGGTTATAGCGTTTTGAACCCTCGGGCATGAAAACACGTTGTCATATACGGCAATAGCAATGTATTTACCGATATTCTTCCTGGTCATTTCGGCCCACAATTCGGAACCTTTTTCGGTCATGATCATGCTAATACTCGTTTGCCGGCTATTCTCATCCGTTGCAGCAGTGGCTTCCGCTATGTCTTTTCCGGTGATTGTTGCTTTTCCGTTTTCCGGTATTTTTAATGCATAAAGCGAATAACGAGTCCCGTCTTCTTTCATGTTCTCACCGTCGACCGACCAAACGAACTTTAAATTTTTCGGAAATAAAGCCATCGTTTCCGGCAAGGATAAAATTGTATTGATTGTTTCCATGTTTTCAGCGCGAACAGTTCCAATACATCCCGGAACATTCTGCATCACCCAACTGTTCATATCAACCCCTCTTATATTTTGTGTTGCCAGAATAGAATCATTCTGTGCTACCCAGTTTTTCAGTGAACTCCAGTTGGAATGAATTTCCTGCGCACTAAACGTTTCGTAAAATCCAAGTTCAACGGGCTTTATGTTTTTTGGTGCTTTGCTTTTCGATTGCGTGGTGCAGCTGAAAACGACAAGTGAGATTGTAAGTAGCGTAAGAAGGTTTTTCATAATTGGTAGTTAAAAGTTAATGCGCTTCGCCATATTTCTCTACATCATAACACTCGCCGGCCTCAATCTTTGGTGTAACGCGATTTGCCGCATCCACAATAGGACAGGAATAACGCGATGAATAGGCGCAATAAGGATGGTAACTCGTATTGAAATCGAGGGTAATGTTTCCTGCTTTTAATTCGTCTTTGGTGAGGATAACGTCCATGTATTTTCCGCCGCCGTAGGTTGTTTTACCGCTTGTTCCATCGCGAAACGGCAGGAAATAGTAGTTTTTCAGTTCTTTGTTCCTTGAGCTCAGGTTTTTCTAGACTATGTCTATGACCTTATTTCCGGGAACGTACACCGCGTAGTTTGTTACTTCGAGCGTCACGGTGTACGTACTTATATCAGCATAGGTATGGCTT
>CAMLIF010000052.1 GCA_946479985.1 uncultured Flavobacteriales bacterium | reverse complement strand
TACTTCCATACTTTCATTCATGAAACGATCGGGATGTGTGATTTTCGCCAGTTTCCGATAAGCCATTTTAATTGCTTCGAGTGATGCGTTTTCGTCTAAACCCAGGATTTCGAAAAAACGTTGTTTGGATGAATAAATTCGTGTTTCTGCTTTCTTTTCCTGCTCGTAGAAGTATTTTTTGAATTGCTCTTCTACATGGTCGAATGTCAAGTGGAGTTTTTGCGTAAAAACGTAAATGTATTTTTTCTCGTCTTCTGTAAAAAAGCCATCCTTCACAGAAAGTTCAACCAGGAAATTGAGCAGTTTCGCTTTTTGGGAAGTGTTCAGGTGTTTATTGCACCATGCAGTCAAAGAATCCATTTTGATCTGGTAAATCAGCGAAGAACGGTACGCTCCTGAAAAGTCATAATGTTGTTTCGGAAAATGTTTTTGGAGATAGGTATTTATCATTCCGAATTTGTAATAATTCCTGTCCGGATCGCGGGCAATTATAGCACAGCCGGCAGCAATGTAAATCCGAAATAAATTATTAGGTGTATTGCGGAAGTTCTTCGGGATTACGCCATCTTCCCAACGACCATAGCTTTCACGGACAAAAAGAAAAACCACTGAACCAAGAATTGCAATAAGAGCAATGATACCAGTTGCAACTGTTGCCGGATCTTGACCATTTACAGGTTCCTGTGGAATTGAGACCAGTGAAAATGTAATGAATGAATTCATCTTTTATAGTGATTGATTAAGGCAATAATGATGTAAAATGCGATCAATTCAAGTTGTTTTACACGAAAGTAATTGATTTTGAAATAAAGGATTCTTTTTTGAGATGAAAGGTCTGCCTTTTTCCTAATTTCAACTCAAAATTGACTGAATCCATAATGAACGAAAAGAAAAATGTCTTTGTAATAATCGGCAGTGCAAGCAGTCATTCTGCAAATGAGCGATTGATGGATTTGTTCGTTCGTCATACAGAGAATACATTGCAGGTTTCTGTTTTTAATGATCTGAAATCGCTGCCACATTTTGACCCTGATTTATCGCTTGAGAATACACCTCCTGAAGTTTTGTCTTTTCGGAAAGCCGTTGAAAAAGCCGATGGTGTTGTAATCTGTACTCCGGAATATGTGTTCAGTATTCCCAGCGGACTGAAAAATGTACTTGAATGGTGCGTTTCAACAACAGTTTTCACTAACAAACCTGCCGGATTGATTACCGCTTCCGCAAGTGGAATAAAAGGCCATGAAGAATTACAATTGATTATGGAAACGCTGGGCGCGAAATTTTCTGATGATACCACTTTATTGATACAGGGAATTAAAGGGAAAGTAAATGTCGAAGGTGAAATCACAGACGCTCAAACGAAGCTGGATTTCGATCGGTTCACGAAAGCATTTATTGAATCGATTACTTAAACAAATATGTTACTTAATTTGGGACTAAATAAGTTTACTATGAAAACGCTGTTTTACACCTTGCTAATTACTGTTTCATATTCAGCCTCCGCATTGTGCCAGGAGTTTTATCCCTTGACTTCCAGTGTTATTAGTTATGTAATTGATAAGGAAAAAGGGACCAAAGAAAATGGTCAACAGTTCACCTTGGGTAAGGAGGTGAAATTACTGGCAACAGGATCAAAGGATTCACTTATTATCAAAAATCTGAAATTTTACAATGTTGGGTATACTGAAGCTCGTTTGACTTTCGATTTGAAAATGGTGAATTTCAAGAGCAGCTATCAGGCAACTCCGGGCGATTATTTTGTAACACTTTCATTCTATGATGAAAACAAGAAGTGTTTGGTTTCATCTTCGTTTACTTCCTCCGTATCAATGGTTTTGGATGAGGATTCGGGAATCGAATACAGCATTCCGCTTTTAACCATGAAAATAATTGATTCGAAGAATTTTGACTTTTCCGGAGACACGAATCTAGCGGTTCATCAGGCATTCTTTTACGGCCCAGCGGAAACTGCCGGCGGAATTAAATACATTAAGTATGTTTCTGTTTCCGTATTTCATTTAGGGGCGGAATAATTTGTTACTTTTTTAGTTTTATGACATATCAGTTCATGAAAACACAATCGTTTTATATTTTTATTCTAAGCCTGTTCATCCATTTTGGGCTGAAAGCTCAGGACATGCCATTGTATCAGGTATCGATCTATGACGATGGCACGGATATTTTGACACCGTTTATTTTCCTTTCCGATAATTATCCGCTGAGCGATCATCCGGATTCACTGGCCATTCCGAATTTGGAGAACGAGGATCTAAATGAATTGAAAGTCATCAAACTGGATGATGTTTATAGAAAACAGCTGCTCTCAGGTATGGGAATTTCTGAGTCTGATCAAGTGTTTATCTATGATTATGAAGTTGATAAAGAAATCTCATTCAACGTGAAAGATTTGGAAATTGCTGCTGTGCTGAATAATTACGCAACGGATGATGATTGGCCGTATTCTCAGTATGATTATCAATTCGGGTTTCACCCAACGGAAATGCAGCTGGATACATTAGGGCTCTTTTACAACAGAACATTTGTCGCAATAGGGCAGAAGAGTCCGTTTGTAACAGGAAAACTGAAACCGATCAAATGGAAGAATACCGGGTCTAAAGAATTCTTTAAGTTTTGGGAGGATGAAATTTTAGCAATGGATTCACTAATCTTTATGCGTATTGATGATATTGAGGCTGGTTATACTTGTACTTCTGAAGATGTTTATTCGTTCAAAACGAAAGAATACATCTATTACCTTGCGAACTATAAAACTCCGGCTGGTCCTGTTGGTCGCTATTTGCTGGTTATGAAAAAACGCACAAATGAAATCCTTTACGAGCAGGTTTACATGGAATCGGAAAGCACGGCTTTAACACCGTTAAATTCAATTGAAACGGAAGAGGATAATGTCCTTTATGAACAATGGACCGGCGAAGTATTCAAAAACAAACCACCTGTTATTTTCGGGTTCGAATACCAGTCATTTGGTTGTCCGGTAATTTCGTTTCTGAATAAATCAGAGCCTGATATCTACATCAATTGTGATAACCGCCATTAAGATTACAATTCCAATCGAAATCCGAATACGGTCATTTCTCCTTGTAAGAAATCAAGATCTTCCGATCGTTTAAAGCCCATACGCTCATACATTCCCCAGGCAGTTTGCATGGCGCTTGTACTGTGAAGGATTACTTCCTGAAGCTGCTTGTCTTTAGCTTTTTCGATACAGACTTCAGTTAAGAGTTTTCCTAATCCAAGTCCCCGCGCTTCCGGATGAACAGCCAATAATCTTATTCCTGCTGCATGTTGCTGCCGGGTTGCAATTCCTCCTGAACCATAATGCTCCATTTCTCCAAAATAAACCACGGCACCCAAAATTTCTTTTTCGTTTTGAACAGCAACTAAAAGCTCTGTTTCGGGTTTAGTTGTGAATGTACCGATATTGTATAAACTGGAGTAATAGTCCGGATGATCATCCGGTTTTGGAAAACCTTCGAGTTGAGAATAAACTTCCGCTACCAGCTGTCCGGCATCTTTGAACTCATTCTCGTTTGCATTTCGGATACTGATTGTTTGTTCTAACATGGCATTCAATTTTATGTAGGCTAACATACGAATTATTCACAACTGACAAAAAGATTCAACAGTTTGTTTTTTCATTTAACGTTTGAAAATCAACAATGCGTAATATGACTGTTATTTTTCAGATTAATTATCAGTGGTTTAGGAGAGTTGTCCCGTTTTTGTCCTTTATATTTAAGCAACTCTGGCGTCATACTCACGTAATTTTGTTGTTAGTAGCAGGATAATGAAGCAACGATTATATATTTTTCAGAGAACAGGACTTTTCATAGTGAGCATTTTGTGGTCACTTTCGATGAAAGCACAATGCACGTGGTCGACACATTTTTACGATAACTTTGAATACACAACGGTAATTCCATACATCATTCCCGGAACCACTTATCAGAATACGCCGCAAACTTTTGCCGGATGTGTTCATGCCGGAACCCGCGGATTGTACCTGAATTTTGCAGACGGTGTTTCTGGACTGGTTTATAATCAGCCTTTTACCGATATTTGTCCCGGAGCAAGCTACCGTTTTTCCATGTGGGCAAGAGATGCGTTTACTTCATCCAATAATATGACTTTCAATGTTTTGGACGGAAATGGATTGGTAATCTCAACGCAAACGGTTGTAACAACCAGCACCTGGCAAAATGTTATTATGCCTGCGTTTACTTCAACTACTTCGAACATTTCTTTCCAAATACTGACAAATACGCCTGGCGGGCCGGGTAATGATGCTGGATTGGATGAATTGACACTTTCGGTTTGTACTCCTGCAGCTACCAACTCCGTTTTGAATCAATGTGCCGGAACGGGAAATATAGATTTGTATCCTCAAATAACTTCGGGTCTTTCTAACGCAGGAACCTGGACTGGTCCTTCGGTTCTGCAAAACGGGTATTTAGGGACTTTTGTTCAGGGAACAAATACCAACGGAACATATACTTATACAATCGATGGCGGCGGAACCTGTCCTGATTCGGTAGCAACAATCCAGGTAAATTTAGTAGCTACTCCGAATATTAATCCGCTTGGCCCAATTTCCGTTTGTGGAACATATACCCTGCCTGTAATTACAGGAACTTCACTTTCCGGAAATCAGCATTATTATACTGGGCCAAACGGAACGGGAACAATGCTTGCAACCGGTTCAGTAATTACAACTTCTCAAACCGTTTACATTTACGACGGCGCAGTTGGATGTTCAGACAATGAAACAGTTGCTATTACTGTTTCAACCGCTTCAAATGCAGGAAACGACAATGGAGCTTCTTATTGCGGTCCCGGACCGGTTGTTAATCTGAATAGTTTTCTTTCAGCCGGTGCAACAGCTGGCGGAACCTGGACGGAAACAACTGCAACGCCTTCCGGAGGATTTACCCCTGCAAGCGCTAACTGGAATACAAATTCAGTGAACCCGGGAACTTATACATTTTCTTATTCGCTCCCTGCAAATGGAGCTTGCCCGGCCGATGTCGCCAATTTCACATTGATCATCGGGAATATTGCGGAAGTAGATTTGGGAAACGATACCACGCTTTGTATCGGGCAAACATTAACCCTGAACGCGGGAGTTTACGATACTTATCAATGGAACAACGGTTCTACTGGCCCGAATAAGTTTGTGACAAACCCGGGAGGTACATACTGGGTAAAAGTTGGTACACTCGGAGCAAACCAGATCGTTAATGGTGGTTTTGAATCCGGAAATTCGGGATTTACAACACAGTACATTCCGGGTAACGGCGGTACTTACGGCTTGCTTTCAAATCCGGGGACATACGCTATTACAACGTCGCCTAATTTGGTACATAACAATTTCAATGCGTGTGCAGATCATACCGCGGCTCCGGGAACAAATCAGTTTGTTGTGAATGGCGCTTCCACTGCCAATACGCAGGTTTGGTGTCAAAATGTTCCTGTTCAGCCCAATACTTCATATCAATTCGGAACATGGGTCACTTCTGTTGAAAACGGTCAGCCGGTTGCGCAATTGCAGTTTAACATCAACAATGTTCAGCTTGGACCTATTTTTTCACCGTCCATTACAGGCTGCAGCTGGTCACAAAATACACAAGTATGGCAATCGGGAGCAAGCACTTCTGCCCAGATCTGTATTGTTAATCAGAACGTAAACGGGGCCGGAAACGATTTTGCCTTGGACGATATTACCTTCAGACCGGTTTGCTATTCGTATGATACAATTGTTGTAAGTTATAGCCCGAATCCTGTAGTAAATCTAGGACCGGACCAGAATCATTGCGAGGGAACGGTCGTTACATTAGACGCCGGAAATGCTGGAATGACTTATTCATGGGATACAGGTGAAACTTCACAGACTTTAGATGTTACCGTTTCAGGAAATCACACTGTTGTTGTTACCAATCAATTTGGCTGCAGCGGAACAGATAATGCAACAGTAACTTTTGAGGATTTATTGTTGGCAGGTAATGACAGCACCGATTTCTCTTGTTCAACGAATACAAACTATGCACTTTCAGGTCTGCTTTCTGCAGGTGCTGATGCCGGTGGAACCTGGGAAAGTCTGTCAGCAGGATTTAACGGAACCCTTGCTGGCAATGGCGATTTGACTTTGACTGGTGATGCAGGAACTTTTGATTTTGAATACGTCGTTCACGGAACTTATTGTCCGAATGATACGGCTCAACTGAGTTTAACTATTCATCAACAACCCGTTGCTGCTCCGGATCAGAGCTTGCATTTTTGTAATGTATCGGGAACGTCAGAAGATTTCAGTCCTTACATCAATCATCCGTTTGAACCAATTACGGGGTACTGGGAACAATCGGCAAATGTACCGGTAGGCAACTTCAATACCGCAACGAATGTTTTCGATTTGACAAATGTTTCTCATGACAATTATTCCTTTAATTACATTTTGCCTGCAGATCCGGGATGTGTCCAGGACACAACCACCATTCTTGTCAAAATAACTGCTGTCCCTGTGGTTAATTTCATTTCAGATAAAACCGAAGGATGTCAGCCTTTAGAGGTTAATTTCACAAACGCGAGTACTGTTCAGGGTGTAACTATTTATAGCTGGGATTTAGGAAACGGAGCAACTTCAGGCAGTTTTGCAGATGTCAATAACAACTATCCCGATGCAGCTTGTTACGACATTACACTTACGGCTGTTTCAGATGGACTGTGTACAACAACATTAACATTAAACGATATGATCTGTGTTCATCCGGTTCCGGTTGCCGCATTTGATTACGGTCCGCAGCAGGTTTACTCCGACGGTCCTACGGTTAATTTCGATAACGAATCTCAAAACCATGATTTCAGTGCCTGGAATTTTGGTGACGGCGGTACTTCGGCGAATGAAAACCCCGTTCATGATTTTCCAATTGGAGAAATTGGCAGTTACCTGGTCGAATTGATCGTTACAACCAATTTCGGCTGTTCTGATACAACCTATAAAACCATTTTGGTAAAAGACCAGCTGCTGTATTATGTTCCAAATACGTTTACACCAGACGATGATGAATACAACCCGGTTTTCAGACCGGTAATGACGGCTGGAATGGATGAGAACGATTATCTTCTTGAGATTTATGACCGTTGGGGAGAATTGGTTTTCTCAAGCTCTGATATCACGGAAGGGTGGGATGGAACCTACAGTAATGAACTGGCCAAAGAAGGGGCTTACATCTGGAAACTGACATTCGGATTAATTGAGAACGACAGTAAAGAAACTGCCGTTGGACATGTGAATTTGATACGCTGATGGCTCAGATCTGATAGCGTATGAAAACTGTACGACTATACATTTAGTAAATTGTTGTACTTTCGGTTTACTATAGTCATACTCATGTTGAGAACCTTTTTTAAGCCCCAGCTAAAATTCACCGCATTAACTTTAGTTGCTGTTTTTCTGCTTTTTTTCGCTGAAAGATCATTCGGTCAGAAAACATTTGACCATGGAAAGGCCGAAATTAATAAAATTCTTGCGGATAATTCAGATCCCACGTTTTTGCTTTTAAAGTATCTGGAAAAACATCCGGCCCATCTTTTTGAAAATAAGACTGTCTGGAACAGGATCAATAAATACTGTGCGGTAGAAGCGGAGAAAGTAAAAGGCAAGTATTATTCGGAGTTAACCGCCTATATTGGAAAGCGCATGTTCAACTACGGGTACTCCGAAGATGCGTTTTACTATTTGTACAAGGCAGATCAATCAATAAAAGATGAGGTTCCGGAAGACAAGAAGTTCCTGACTACTTTTCATGAGTCGTATGGATTAGCATTCTTCTATTACAAGCGGTTCAATGAAGCCAGGAGAGAAATAAAGCTGGCACTGGCAGACAAAAGTATTGCAGTTAATTTTAAGATTGGTTTGATTAACACCTACGGACTTATTTTTCGCGAGCTGCAACAAACAGATTCTGCAAAACACTATTTTCAGTATGCACTTCATCTGGCCGAAAAATCAAATAACCGGCCCTGGATAGGTGTGTTATCCGGGAACTTAGGGCACATTTATTTTTTAGAGAAGGATTTGGATAAGGCTTATGCTTTGTGTAATGAGGATTTTAAGATCAGTATTGAAACAAATCAACATGGAAGTGCTATCACTGCTTTAAACTTATTGATTCGCATTGAAATTGAATTGAATATGCTGGATCGGGCCGAAAGAAAACTGGCGCTGATGGATAGTTTGATAAGCACACTTGAATACAATGCATCCAATTACCGGATACTTTTCCAATCAAAAACGGCGGTTTCGCAGGCAAAGGGGAATTACAAAGATGCTTTGGAATTTTATAAGCTGTCGAGACTGTATTCCGACAGTATTCAACAGTTGACCAACCAGGAGAATCTCAAGAAAACAGAGTTCCAGATCCACTTTGAGCAAAAGCAGGCTGAGTTGAGTATTCTGCGTACAAATAAAAGGTACAGCGAAATCCTGATCTACGGATTGATTGCGGTTACTATTCTGTCTGTTATTGTGTTCATCTGGATTCTGCGATTGAACATACGGAAACGCAGAAGAGAAAAAGAACTTTCTGATTTGAAACGGCAGCGGGTACAACAGGAGCTGGAAATTACCGAGTCACAACTCCGCGGAATGCTTTCCAATTTAATGGAGAAAAACACCATGATTGAAAGTCTCACTGCTGAAATCGAACAGTTTAACCAGGAAGATAATCAGCAGTATTCAGAAGAACGTATGAAGATGCTGGATAAACTTCAGTCGTTTACATTACTTACCGACGATGATTGGCTGGAGTTTAAAAGTCTGTTTGAAAAACTGAATCCGAATTTCTTCACAAAAGTACTTACGCATTCACCTGATTTAACAAATGCAGAACTGCGCCTGATCACATTGATTAAATTGAATTTATCTAATCTTGAAATGTCCCGTACTCTGGGTATTTCACCTGATTCCGTTCGAAAAACAGGGCTCCGCTTACGTAAAAAATGGAATATGGAGCATCCTGAAGATCTGGTTAAATTTATTCTATCTCTCTGATTCCCCAACTTTCCCATAAAGATTTTTAAACTTTCCCTGAGCAGGGTGTAAATTCCCTCACACTTTATGCGTTTTGTCTCGTTTTTGTCTCGCCTAAAAGTTTAGTAATAGGGCTTTTCAGTCATACTTTAGCCAAAAACATTAACACATGAAAAACAAATTACTTTTAAGAAGTGATTGGAAATTGTACTTACTGCGCTACGGACTTTTCTTTGCCGCCTTGTCTACAATTGGAATTACTTCTGCTCAAACTACAGTACAAGTTGGTACCGGTACCTCAACTACTAATAATGCTCCTATTCAGGCGTATTATAATTTTTCTTATTCTCAGTGTATATATACCGCGGCAGATTTGGTTGCTTCCGGTGCAACTACTATGGGAACAATCACTAAGATTCGCTATTATTTCAATAGTGGTGCTTCAACGAATTCAACAGATTGGACAGTTCACATGGCACATACGAATAAGACGAACTTCACATCAACAACAGATTGGGTTTCGTCTACCGGAATGTCAACGAATTTTTCAGGAACAGTGACTTTTCCTGCAACAGGAAATTGGTTGGAAATCACATTGTCAACTCCTTTTCAATGGAACGGTGTTGATAATATCTTGATCGGAATTGATGAAAATCAAGCTGGTTATGGTTCTCAAACCTACTGGAGATACTCTAATTACGGTTCGGATAACAGATCTATATTCTATTACTCAGATGCAACAAATCCTGATCCGGTGACACCTCCAACTGCCATTTCACGTGGTACATGGGCTCCGAATGTTCAATTTGAATGGACAGCCGCTCCGGTTTGTGCGGGAACACCTGCTCATGCTACAACAACAGTTAATGACGCATCTATTTGTCCGGGACAATCTGTGAACCTTGGTATGATCAACGGACCATTTGAGTCAGGAATAACTTATATCTGGCAGGAAAATACAGGCTCCGGTTGGTCAACAATCTCTGGTCCGACAGCAGCGTCATACACAACTGCACCTGCAGTAACATCAGATTACCGAATTGTTCAAACTTGTACAAGTTCAGGATTAGCAGATACAGCTGCTTCTGTGAATGTTGTTTTAAATCCAATTCCAACAGTTGCAGTTGATTTCGATGATGTTGCAATTTGCAACGGAGAAACAGCAACTATTACTGCTTCAGGAGCTGATACATATTTATGGAGCCCGAATACGTTTCTTTCTCCTTCAACCACAGACGCTACTGTAATCCTGGTTCCAACTGCAACAACAACTTATACCGTTGTAGGTACAACAGCTGCAGGTTGCAGCGCTTCTGCATCGGCTAAAGTAACACCAATGGCTTTGGTTCCTTCTTCTGTTTCATACAATCCTGCAGAAAACTGTGCGGCGGGTTCTTTGGTTACAATGTCGGTTTCTGGTTTGCCTGAAACTATTTCAAACGGCGGAACATGGGAATATCGTTTCCTTGCATCTGATGGAGTTACTGTTCTTCAGGATTGGAGCGCTTCATCTGATTTTGCTTTCACACCTGCAGAAGACAGCACTTATGGTCATTTTTACCAGGTAAGATCTACTTCGTGTATTGCAGATGTAATTGATTCTGTTTACACAGATATCGTTATTGGTTTTGGTGCTGATGTGGCTGTATTGGATTACAACTGTAACTCAGAGGGAATTATCACGCTTTCAAATCCATTCGGACAAATTGCTATTGAAGAGCTTTACGCAAATCCATTAACAGATTTGGCCACAATGACCGATTTTGCTTTAACCGGAAATGCTTCAGTAGCAAATGGAAGACTTCAATTAACTCCTTCGGCAACAGGTAACACGGGCTATGCTGTTCTGACAGTTCCGAATTTCTCGGCCGGTTTGAATAATTCAATGAATGTTTCCTTCAATATGACGGCCGATATGCCAATCAATACTTATGGTACAGGCGGGGCCGACGGATTGACGTACTCTTTCGGCGACGATGCAACACCTGCAGGAAACGGAACCGGACATAACGGTAAAGGAACAAAATTGCGTTTGTCTTTTGATGCGGCTGGTAACTCTTCTGAAAATAACAATCAGGCTGGAATTTACCTGGTTTACGGATGGACTGCAACAAATGCTTTCGGTCCGGCAAGTACCCCTCAAACACTGGCATACTCTTCCAATACATCACTTTGGAAATTGAAAACGGATATACCGGTTGAATTGTCAATCGATACAGATGGTAAAGCAACAGTAACAGTTGACGGAACAGTTGTGTTTACAGATATTCAGTTGCCTGCTGCTTACATGGCTGCTGATGTTACGGGATGGAAACATTTGTTTTCAGCCGGTACAGGTGGTGATGCATTACGTCAGGCGGTTTCGAACTTAGAGATCACAGCAGGAAACCTGAACTATGGAATTACTGCTGGCGGATCAGCAACACCTCCGGCTGCTTGGCAGTCAGGAACCGTATTCGATCAGTTATTACCTGGTGAATACGATATCTGGATTTCCAAAGACGAGGCTGGAACATGTATGAAAAACATCGGAACTTACGAGATCTTAAACTTGAATCCGGTTGTTGAATTGGGTAACGATACTACCATTTGTGAAGGAACATCTTTGACTCTTGATGCAGGAAATACAGGATCATCATACTTATGGAGTGGTTCCAACGAATTCACACAAACAATTGAAGTAGATGAAGCAGGTGCATACATTGCTTATGTAACTGACGCTGTTGGATGTTTGGGAATAGGAACAATCAACGTGGATGTGAACGAAGCTCCGACTGCAACAGGAATTTATTCTCAGGGATCTTTCCCAATGATGAACTTCTCTGTTCTGGGTGCGCAAAATGCTGATTCTTACGATTGGAACTTTGGCGACGGAAACTCTGTTCAAAACGGACCGGCTTCTGTTTCTCACATGTATACACAAGACGGAACGTTTACAGTAACTGTAACTTTAACGAACGATTGCGGTACCGAAGTTGAAACAACAAGTATCACCATTATCGATTACACAGGAATTGGTGAGAACGAATTGGTTGATTTGAACTTATATCCGAACCCTGCATCAACACAAGTAACGGTTTCTCTTCCGAACAGTGAAGAAAGTACATACAGCGTTTTCAGTGTGTCTGGTTCACAGGTGAAAGAAATAACATCATTCTATGGTACAGCAACTTTAGAAGTTTCTGAATGGGAAAGTGGAATCTACTTCCTGACAGTAACAAACCAGGGAAAAACAACAACTAAAAAGTTTGTAGTAGAATAGTGTAAGTAGTGTTCGCTATTCACTTAATGAACCCTGACCCCGCTTGCGGGCGTCAGGGTTTTTTTATTGAGTTGAGTGAATGTAAAAAGTTTGTATTTATTGCACTACCAAGGGCTTGGTATATACCATTCCTTTAGAATCAATAAACTTCACGTGGTAAACACCTTTATTCCAATTGTTGACTTTAATTGAAAACAGCATCGTATTGTTTGTATCAACATTCCCGGTAAACACTTTTCTTCCGTCAGTTTGATAAATAATTAGTTCACCAAATCCTTTTGCTACATCTCTGCTCAACGAAATCATTACATCATACGTTGCGGGATTGGGATATAATTGCATGGATTGAGAAGCCAGAATGTCTTTCTCACGTGTATTGTAATAATCACAATTAGGATAGCTGATGTTGTTCAAATCATTGATTATTGCACCGAATGAAAACTGATTCACTTGTAAATCCGGTAAAATGTAACCTGTGGTATCAATTCCAATTACCGAATCCAAAGCTGCATTCCCTATTTGTTCAATTACCAGATCTTCACTAAATACATTTTTCCAATGATTCAATTCTGCCTGTTCTGTAGAATCGATTCCGCAATATTCCAGTTCGTTCAGAATGTTTAATCCAATTTGAGTCTGACCAATAACACGGAACAAATGCGCTTTGTCTATTTCATGGTAGAATTGTGTCAGATAGTTTTCGGCAGTAATGACTGAATCTGTCATCATGCGCAATGCATCAACAAATAAGGCTACATGTTCTTCGAAATCACTTTCATTTGCAGTATAGGTTATTTGATTTTGCGTAAACGCCTGCTCTAACGTAGATTTCATGTGATCGAAAGCAAACCACAAATAATTTCTGGTTAAACTGTCTGTTGCATCCACGTCTGAATTGTAAATCTCCCCATATAGTTCCAGCGCTTCCAAATCATTTCCAAGACTGTCGTAAGAGGTCATTTTTTGCATTGCTGCTACAATTGCTTCGTCCAAACGAATAGAATCCTGCTCAATTTCTGACCAGAATACGGGCATACCATCAATATCAAGTGTTGATTTCGTTTTTGGTGGACCAATAACAATGGTTCCATCATAGAAGCCACAGGCAGGTTGTGCTGCTACAGGATTGGTTATCGGTAATACGATGTAATTGTTACTGGCAGTCAGGATTTGAAAACTTGTATTCGATGGAATACTGTTTCCTGTATTCCATTGGTTATTTGTTAAATCAACTGAACAACCGGGAGGTGTACAACTTAAACTTGTGGTCCCGCTTATTGTTCGCGAACACTCTTCAATAAAGTTGAAGCCACTCTTCAGATTTATAGGGCATGAAGTAATTTCTATGCTCCGGTTCTGAAGCGATTTATACAAGAAGTTGTAACCGGCTAAGTCGTGAATAGACATATTCAGTGCACAACCATTTAAAATCTTGATATTACAGTAATCGTTATTCAGAAAACTGTTGCACTTCAAACTGAGCTTTCCGTAAGATTTGCCAATTCCATATTTTGCTTTTTGGAAGGAAGAACCACTAATTTTGTATTCTACATCTGAGAAATCAGAAATACAGGTCATTGTGGAGCCTGAAACCGGGGCATATTGAGCAAAATTACAGTCGGCTACCATGGAGGATCTTGTTAGCGCAGACGATTCAATGCAGTACAAACTGTTTGCGGTAAAGGTGCTTCTTGCAACGTTAAGTCCCATTCCTTTAACTTTAAGCAAAGCTTTATCTGAAGGATTCAGCGTGGCTGATGGAGCTTCAAAAACACAGTCGGTTGCCGAAAAACCTGCATTGTTTTCAATATTCATTGCTGCTTTTACCGGAACTTGTGTAAACCTGCAATCAACGAAACTATTTCCGTCAGTAAGCGTGAATCCACCATTGTTTTTGGTAGAGAAGAACTTGACATGGTATGCCAAAACCGGTTCTTCTGCTAGAATGGAAGCATTTTCCATCAACTCAACAGAACAATCAGAGATTCGGAAATTGACAATGTCCGGATCGGCAATATACAATCTGGCACCTGCGTTTATTTTTAAAAACGGATCGCTCATACTGTAACCATCTAGTCTGAAATAAGATTGAGCATCGGCTAAAAAGGCTGCATTCGGAGAAGTAATCGTAAACTTTCCTTTATTTACTGTCTGGCTGGCAGAGGTAACCGTAAAAAGTGTTGCGTTCATTGCCCGGATAGTTCCTCCAAACTCAATTTCAGAATTTGCTCCGTCCAGCATCAATTGACCGCCATCGAAATATTCGATTGTTGCACCTTCTTCAACGATCAGTTTTCCGGTGGCTTCTACTTTCAAAATTCCGCCATTGGTAATCTGCAATTTTGAGCCGCTTTTTAATGTAAGTGTTGTTCCATCACCAACTGCAAGAATTCCATTCACCTGCACAACTCCGTTCGTATTTACGATCATCTCCTTGTTGATGGTATTCAGTCTTCCGCCAGCCTGGATGTTTAACGTTCCGTTACAAACTACAAAGCGTGTTTTCACATTGATTATCCCGCCCGGAAGTACAGTAGCATTCTCCGTTTGGTATTTGGTGGTGTAAATTCCCCAGGAAGGATATTCTGAGAATTTGGGTTCTATATTGAAAACAGCACCTACAATGTTTGTAACAGGGTAGAAGACGCTTTCCTGGCAATTTTCTACAAACGCCAGCTGGTTGTTCAAATCGGCTGCTACTGCAATGTCAATTGGATCATTTGTAGGCGGATTAACAATTACCTGATTGGCACAAGTACACGACCAGCCTTCTTTGTAAGCAGGCAGCGA
This sequence comes from uncultured Flavobacteriales bacterium, assembly GCA_946479985.1. The sequence goes on along the minus strand of CAMLIF010000052.1, from coordinate 10,703 downwards.
ATTTGCGAATTTCAGGTGGTATAAATTGTACATCACCATGTAATCCAAAGCGCTGTAAATTCCTTTTTCGCCTTCTATGTTTACAGATTCGTCCAAACTTGTCCAGCGGTATTCACCTGCCCAGCCGTTGCCATGATACGCTTCAATTGGATTAGTGAAATTTCCTGTTGCTCCATCATAATGCGCGGCAACCAGGTTATAGGGTCCATTAAAATTCATTTGGTCCAAAAAAGCCTGGTAATAACTTGCCGGGTGCAAAGGTGTTTGGCTATTGATCAAGCTGTTAATCAGGTCCAACTCACGATTCCCGGTAAAATCCGCCCAATCTTCAACGGCTTGAGTGCCCCAGGTGCCGAGTAAAACTCCCATGTTGAATATAATTGTATTGTTATTGGATTTGAACGGATTTTTATTGATCCGGAAAACCTGGGCAAGGCTTCCGATATAGGTTTCATTGAAAAAACCGTCATTTTGAAAATCGGCATAGATGTCAGGGAGGTTGTCGGGAAATGTATGATTCCAAAGAGAACCTAAATGTACACTCGTGCCGGAAACATTAAAATCTACTCCGCAATTTTGCCAGCGCATGAAAGGTGAATTGCGGTGGTAGAAAAAATTAGGGCAATTGTTGTTACCCTGCGTAATTTCGTTATAAATAAGTTCCTGTGCACCTGAAATTGGGTTACCATCCCATGGCCCGTCTAAACCATAGCCGGTTGCCTTAGCCTGAGCATCTTTATACAACATTAATTTCCGGGTTGCAGTATTCGGAATGTTTGAATTGGTAACACCAAAACGTGTGTTTGCAGCTTTCAGCGGAAGGGAAAATATGCTTGCATCACCGCCGCCGTTATTTACCGGCCAGCCGGTCACATCAATCATAAACCAGTTATTACCGGCAATATTATCAACGATCCAATAAATAGTCTCACGCGCCCAAAGCCGCACATCCCGCGGGAGATCATTTGGGCTTGGCTGCACAGTAATATTATCCACCAGGCTCGCTACCATGGCTAACCCCACCAGCAAGCTTGAAACCTGGTCCAGGCTCGGTGTGTTTTGGTAGGAATTTCCTTTGGTAACCAGATCAGCACCGTTATCTATTTTTGCGGTGTTGTTGTTGGTGTAAAATACTCCGTAAGTACAGCCCATGCTCATAGGATCAGTTGACCAATAATCGCTTGCAAAATCTTCCCGAACATCTTCCCTGTTGAAAAACCCATTGTAATCTTCGGTTGCCGCAATATTCGTTCCGTGAATCTGATCTTGATTTATCTCTGCATTCATGTCTAATCTAAAAACGGCGTATAAGGCATAATACAATTCCTTCAAGGTCGCCTGTGCTTGTTCATACTGACTATTGTTCGTCAACAACCGGTATTCGGTAGCCAATAAGGTCAGGTAATGTCCGTGGCGGATCATCCCGTCGCCCCATTTCATCATGCCCTTATTCCAGGCTGGATTTAAAGAATCCGTAGTATTGTCCAGGCAGCCGAAAGGAATCAAAGCTCTAGCGGGGAGTCCTTCTCCGAATCCGGGGCCAATTTTCATGAATTTTTCCTTGTAGTTGTTCCTGAATTTCCAGTATTTCTCCTGGTTCAGTTCAGGAGTTTGTGCATAGGTGGTGTAAGCGCATAGGAAGAGCCCTACACCTAAAAGTAAGTGTTTCATATAGTGTATTAGTTAAAAATTACAGATTTACAATAAACAGCCGTCAAATTGAGTGGAAAACGACGATAGGAGTTTTTTGTATCGAAAGCTGCGGCCTGTTGATTACTGCGTTACGTGGTAGTCTACCAGGTTCCAGACCTGGTTGCTGTCTATGATCTCTTTGCGGATCAGGCCAACTCCTTTGACATAATAATAGTTGACTGGTGAGTCATGTTCCAATTGAGAATGTTCAACATGTACTTTCAGTGTTTTCCCAAAACTCAAACTCGGTAATGAATAAGTATCATATATTTCCTCAAAAATTATTTTATTGTCGGAAAAATGGATATTCGGAGCTGGGGTTGATGCAGTTTTATAGTACTGGCTGAAAAAACAAATTTCTTCACCACCATCAGTTTCAGTTCCTAATGAATATTTCGAATTTTTCACGTAAATACACTTTTTATATGAAAGTATATTATCACTGCAACCCGAAATTTGCGAGGACACGGTTATTATAGGAAAAAAGTGGTAATAAAAATCCTGGTATGGGCTGTAGTATCTCACATCAAAATTCGGTGTAGCCGGATCATTTGCAGATGCAACTACATAAATAGAATCCTTCTCATGCGTAGTTTCTTCTTTGTACACCCACCAGGAACCAACGTCAAATAAAAAGTATTTTTTGGTTTCCATCCGGGTTTCGCAGGATGTACATGGAGCCGGTTCATTAGGTTTGGGCTTATCCTTGCAGGCAGCAGTTATTCCAAGCAATACAAGTAGTGCAAACGTTATTGGAAGAATGTGATTCAACTGCTTCACGGGAATAGTTTGTCTTAAAGGTACAATTTTCATAGAACTAAAGAATAGTGCGTTCGGTTTATTTCTTTGATGATGCAAACAAAACACAAAGGTTCGAAATCAGTTTTCAAAGTTACGGTGTAAACAACATAAAGTATTTACGTTCAATGTCTTGAGGGTAAATATAAAAATAAAAACAAACATGACAAATATGTCGTAATGTTTTTATTGACAGATGCTGAGATTTGAACGTGGACAAGTTGAAGTATTTATTGGAAGTTGAGCAATTCGGTTTAAAGCTTAAGGAAATTAGGCTAAGTCGTGGGCTTACCCAGCAATCATTGTCTTCACTTTGTGATATTGACATCCGAACTATTCAACGAATTGAAAAAGGCGAACAGAATATTACTTTGAAGATTCTATTTGCATTAGCCAATTCATTGGACATGCATCCGGCCGACTTGATTCAATTTTTGATAAAGAAATAAAATACAAGTTACTGAGTTACGTGGTAGTCTACCAGGTTCCACACCTGGTTGCTGTCTATGATCTCCTTGCGGATCAGGCCAACTCCTTTGACATAATAATGGTTAACCGGTGAATCGTTTTCCAATTGGGAGTGTTCAATATGAACTTTCAACGTTTGTCCAAAACTTAAACTAGGAAGGGAATAATTACTATAAATTTCTTCAAAGATTAGTTTGTTATCTGAATAATAAATGTTCGGAACTGGTGTCTCAGCACCTTTATAAAACTGACTGAAGAAAGACAGTTCTTCACGCACAAAAATATTTGGTCTTATTTTTTCCTTTTTAATGTATATACATTTCTTCGTTGAAAGTCCATTATCACTGCAACCTGACGTTTGAGTAGAAACTGTAATTATTGGATAAAAGTGGTAGTAAAAATCCTGGTATGGGCTGTAGTATTCCACATCAAAATTTGGTGTAGCCGGATCATTTGCAGATGCAACTACATAAATAGAATCCTTTTCATGTGTAGTTTCTTCTTTATACACCCACCAGGAACCAACGTCAAATAAAAAGTATTTTTTGGTTTCCATTCGGGTTTCACAGGAGGTACATGGCGCCGGTTCATTAGGTTTGGGCTTATCCTTGCAGGCAGCAGTTATTCCAAGCAATACAAGTAGTGCAAACGTTATTGGAAGAATGTATTTGACCTGCTTCACGGGAATAGTTTGTCTTAAAAGTAGTGTTTTCTTCGGAAACTATAAACCAACAAATTTGGATGCTATTTCGAGCGTAACTTTTTAAATACCAGAGTAATAATATGAAAACTATTGAATTAAAGTAAGTCTCATCTTCTCTTCCGAAACTTCAACAGTATAATAATTCGAACGTGAAAAATCGAATTGTATCTGCAGCTGATTCTTTTCCGGGATAAATTCATATCTGAAACTGCAAAGTATATTTTCTTTTTGTGTGGCCGGATGATATGTACTTGCTATCAGAAAATCTTCAAATGACAAAATAGACCTTCCTTCAGTTTGAATTTCGCTTAGATCGTGGCATTTTGTACAAACAATTACTGAATATTCGCTCATTGGAATCAGTAAGCCAGATTCTTCCAGCAGCCATTTGGTGTTTTTTAGATTTTCCTGAGCGTGTATACAGCCAGAAAAAGTTATTAGAAGCAAAAAAAGAATTTTATTCATGGTTTCAGTTACACTAAACGTTTGAGAAGGTTCAATTCAGGAGTGAAAGTTTTTGTTTTTCGGAAGTGCCTAATGTCTTCACCAAATTAATCCTTTCCTACTTACGGACATCAGGTTTTTTGGTTACTAACAATGATTTTATACCTTTGCCGGGTAAATCAGACCTTATGATAAAAAGAATACTATTACTTACAATGGCGTTAATGGCCGTTCAAACAAACCTTGTTGCACAAGATGTAATATCGCGCCTGATTGGTGCATCTCCGTTTCAGGATTCACTTTGGGTGGTTGATACCACTAATATGTCAGTTACTCATCGTCTTGCGCCGAACCCTTCATCCGGCGGGTCAATTACCGGAACAAATGGTATTGCCAAGCATCCGAATACAGGAGATATCTACGTAATTGTTAAACAAAGTGCAGTTTCAGGTCGCGTACTTGGAACGTTAAACGTTCAAACCGGATTGGTTACCATAATTGGTAATCTCGGTGATAATTTTTCATCCATCACATTTTGCGGAGATTCTCTTTTCGGTGTTACCGGCGACGGAGCAACAGTTCCTGAAACGGTTTATTTGATTAATACAACGGATGCTTCAAAAACGGTATACCGTGCTTTGGGAAATGGTGCAGATGGGGAAGTTATTTGTTACAATCCGGCTGATGATATGATTTACCACTGGTCAGGTAACGGAACAATGGTGTATGAAAAGTTTTCTCCTGATAATGCGGCATTACCGGTTACCGGAATTCCTATTGTTGGAGCTACTAACGGTGAAACCTTCGGATCGGTATATATCGGAAATAATAATTTCCTTACTTCAAATATCGGTTCCGGCTTCAATCATTGGAATGCGAATGGAACGGTCACCGGACCAACTGGCAGTATGCCCGACGATTTGAGAGGTCTGGCGTTTATCACCTGTGACCGCGAGGTGTCGGGAACTGATCATTTCTGTATCGGAGATTCTACTTTGTTGTCCATGTCGCCGGCCTTTTCATATCAATGGTATAAAAATGGTGTTGCAATTTCCGGTGAAACGGCACAAACTTATTACGCTTCGGAGGCAGGAATATATAATTGCCAGGTTCATGACGTGTGTGGTACTGATTCAGTTTCTACTTCATTTGCCGTTCAGCAGAATCCACTTCCGATAGTAAACGTAAACGGCTCAGTAATTTATTGTACGGGAACACCTGTTACTTTAACAGGAAGTTCAGGCGGTACGAGTCAATGGTATCTGAATGGTGCACCGATTTCAGGTGAAACTGCAAACACGTTGTCAGTAAGTGCACCGGGTGTGTACAACATGACTAAAACGAATACAAATGGCTGTACTGATTCGGCTTCTACAGGAATTACTGTTGTTGAATTTGCCTTGCCTGTTGTTACTTTGAGCTCACCGGTTGCATCTGTTTGTAATAACGGAGATTTGGTTCAGCTCACGGAATCTCCTGCCGGTGGAACATTTACCGGCTCTGTTGGAAACCAGTTTGATCCCGCAGCTTCATTGCCGGGTATGGATACTGTGATTTATTCCTATACGGATGCCAACGGATGTTCTTCGGAAGATACGGTGATTATTGAAATCTTCGCGGTAACTGCTGCAACTGTTGATCCTGTTACTGATTTGTGTTCGAACGGCGATCCGGTAAACCTGAACGGAATACCTGCCGGAGGAACATTTGTTCCTTCAGGAACGGTTGATCCGGTTGTAATTGGGGTAGGAGTACATGTTTACGAATATTCTTACGTTGACGTTAACGGATGTAGCGATACAACTTCGATAAATGTAACGGTTGTGCCGGCTCCTGTTGTTTTAGTTGGTGCTTCGGATACCGATTTATGTGTATATGACGGGCCAATCACGCTAACCGGCTCGCCTGCGGGAGGTTTATATAGCGGACCCGGAGTTACCGGAGATACTTTTGCCCCGTCGGGCTTAAATACCGGGAACAACACGGTTGATTATACCTATACAGATGGTTCTACCGGGTGTACGAATGTTGCAAGTGTGGTAATTACAATTGATTCTTGTTTATCGGTTAACGAAACTTTGCTGGCTGAACGAGTTGTTTTCCCGAATCCGGCAAGTGCAGATGTCACTATTGATCTTGGAACTTCTTCTGTGAATGCAGTACTGACATTAACTGACATGACTGGAAAACTGGTGAAAGTTCCTGTTTTCCAGGAGTCGCAATTCATTCATATCAATGTCAGCCAATTGAGTAACGGAGCTTATTGGTTAGTGGTTCAGACAACAGACGTACAGTCGCGCCAAAAGATAGTTGTGCTTCATTAACGCACAGAAAAATAGTTGTAAGAAAGGAGGCGAAAGTCTCCTTTTTTTATTCAGTATAATAAGGTCACTGAACTAAAGTAAGTTCCAATATGTTTTCCGAAACTTTAAAAGTGTAATAACCCGAACGGTTCAGATCATATTGAATGTGCAACTGGTTTTTGTCAGGAAGAAATTCATACCTGAAACTGGTAAGCATATTTTGTGTTTGTGTTGCTGGATGATAGGTGTAAACAAACACAAAATCTTCGAAAGACAAAATAGTTCTTCCTTCGGTTTGAATTTGACTTAGGTCTGCACATTTCGTAAAAACCAAAACGGGCAGCTCACTCATTGGAATCATGAAAGGCGATTCGTTTGTCATTACCCAGTAAGTGTTTTTTAGATTCTCCTGGGAATGTAAAGTGCACGAATGACTAAACAGGATTAAAAAAAGGATTTTTCTCATAGTTCTGCTTACAATAATACAGGTAAAATGTTCAATTCAACAAAATTTCTCTTCCGGAACGAATCTGCAGCGAACCGGAAGCAATCTGCACGGACCATGAACCAATAATACGCAAACACGAAGTTGCATGTCAGGAACAGGAAGCAGTGGTTGTCGGGGCGACAACGGTGTTAAATAAATTTTCTTCGGTGTAAAACAAGATAGGTCGATTAATTCATCAGTAGACACTTCAGTTTCTTACTTCTCCTCGTCGTAGTACTGCGCCGGATCAACTTCATTATCCGAGCCAGAGAAGTTCAAATCCAGTTTACTCGCCACAGGCTTCCCATAAACTGTAGCCGGATCAATTTTCACGTTCTTTTTCAGGCGGTTTACCATGGCATTCATCTTTTTTTCAGGGATATCCGTGGCATCTTCTTCGAAATTTATTTCGGTAATTCTTCCCTGGTCGCTGATCTTAATTTCCAGATCAATATAGTAATAGTGGTATCTGTCTTCTTTTGAACTGGATTCCTTTATGGTCTTCTCTAACTCTGCAGTAAGCTGCTGAATCAATTTTTCGCGATCCTGGAACAAAACAAAGTCAGGGAAAGTGAAATATGAATTAGCAAATTCGCTCACTTCTCCATCACTGACGTAAATAGAACCTAAATCCAGATTATAGCCTTCCTGAACGGTGAATGATTCCACTTCATTTAAACCGTTGGCTGCGCTTATTTCTGTTACTTCACTCAGTGTTGTATACATTTCGGTTTTAATATGTACATATAGAGCCAATCCTCTGATGGAGGAATGAATTTTAAAAAGATCGTTTAATTCCGGCAGTTCTTCGGTATACCAAACTGTTTCAATTATGCCGCCTTTGATTTTCAGGATTACTTTTTTACAGTTATAACCGAGAATTTGCTTGGTTTCCGTGGTACTCACTATTACTGTATCCTTTGGCTTCATACTCAGGAGTTCTTTGTAGAAATCTTCGTGATAACCGTCCGGATTGGTTTCTTCAATATCTGGTTCTTCTTCATCCGAATAAGGGCCATAATCATTATACTCGGTCATCTCTTTTATTTGGTTCATTGACTTGGTAAGGTCAATAAATTCAATGGTTTTAGAAATTTCAGAAGTCATGGAATAAATCATTGACCCCGTTTTCCTGTCAACCAATGATGTATAGTTGATCATACCCAGTTCGCTCTTCGACAAAAAGTAGTTTTCGTTAAACTGAGTGGTGTAAGTGAATGAATAATCGCTCAAATCACCTAGTCCTTCATATTCTTCCGTTTCCTGGTTGGAGACTACAGATGTTTTGTAGGTAACTGCTCCTGATTTCATCTGAGCGTATGCGGAAAGAGAGAATCCCAATAGGGCAAGCAAGCTGATCAACTTCATAATTAAGGTACTTTACCTGATAAAGATAAAAGAACCATTCCAGTAGAAAGTGTTTCCTGAAAAATTATTCAGATGAGCGTCATAAAAAAACCGGGAACGGGTTTTACTCCTTCGTCTTTTTAATTTCCCTGAGCAGATCTTCCAGATAATCGGTTTGTATCTCCTGAATTTCAAGAAGTTTTTTATTCTGATTGATCAGCAGATGATCTATTTTTTCGCTGAGCAACTTGATTTCCAGTTCAGCTTTCAGATTTACTTTATAATCCTGTTCGCCGCGCTGACGGTCTTTTTGCTCTTGTCTGTTTTGGCTCATCATAATAATGGGAGCCTGAATTGCTGCCAGGCAGGAAAGAATCAGGTTCAGTAAAATAAACGGATATGGATCGAATGCTCTTGTTGTAAGAATGACAATGTTAATGGCCATCCAGATCAAAATGAATGAGAAAAAGACGATAATAAATGTCCAGCTTCCGCCAAATACTGCAATTTTATCGGCTAATTGCTGACCTAAATCCGGATTCGGTTCCTTCAGATCCTGGATGTTTTCAGATAAAATGGAATTGTTTTTAATCGCCTCCATAACGTCTTTGTCGATGGTTGCGATTTCTCCTTTTTCCTGTACAATCAGTGAAGTAAGATAAAGCCTTCTGTACTGGTTTAATTCACTGAGTGAAACGTGATCTTCTTTCTTCAGTTCAGGATGGTCTGATTTCATCAAATTAAAAATCCCTTCGCGAATATCCCGGCATCTGACGTCTTCGCCGTGTTCTATTTCCTTTTTGCTGAGCTGGCTCGTTTTCATAGAAAGATGATTATTGTGCTGCTATTTTTAGCAAGGTAGCATTTTAAACGAATCGGCTCTGAATCGGGGAATTAAAGAATCATAAATAGGCAATACGGTCTTAAATCTAAATGCCTATTCAATCAGATGCAGGAAGCCATGTCTCAGATTGTCGGTTTGCTCTCTGCCATTCGGATAATAGATGTAGAAATAAACTCCTTCACTCAGTTCTTCACCGGAGAAGTTGTTTTGATACGGAGCAGCATAGAAAACCTGCTCGCCCCAGCGATTAACAATGAAAATTTCGTTCTTCAGCTGCGAAGTTGCATCATCCAGATAGAAGAAATCATTCACTCCGTCTCCGTTCGGTGTAATAACGTTTGGCAACGGATTACTGCAATCTACCGTTTGAACGTTTAGTGTATCCGTGAAAACACAACCCTGAGGCGTTGTAATTTGCAGAATCAGGTCCTGGTTCGAAATAATCGGAATGCTGGTGCTGTTTCCGTATGTGAGCCAGGTATAGGTATTGGTGTCGTTGGGAAAATAAAATGTGTAAATATCGTTCGCGCAGAAAATGGTGTCGGGAAGGAGGGAGGTGTTTGGTGTTTCTGCTAAAGTGAGCATAAAATTGTCGGTATACGAACAACCGAAACTATCCCAGGTTACAATGCTCTGAGTTCCTTCGTGAGCTTCATCTATTGGGAACTGCAGGGAATAGGTTTCATAATAACCAAAAGGAGTTTGCCATTGAATACTGTCGGAATTGGTTGTAACCACAATCTCACCTTCTGTTCCCGGGCAGAAATTCGGGAAATTGATGGCAATGTCCATGGTGTGATCGGAGCTGAAAACTACGAGCGTATCGGTGTTTGTCGGACATTCATTATTGTCGAGAGCGATAACTGTTATTACCGGGTAAGAAACAGCTCCGTTCACTGTGATCTCAGTCCCGGTTTCGTTTTCAAATGGTGCCGACCAGGTGTAAGACGTTAAATCATCCGGTGAAACTTCTACTATTACCTCATCATCCTGACAAAGTTCAAGCGAGTCTTCGGAAAGTGAAATAACGGTTAACGGAAGTATATGAATGGTATCTACAATTGTAGTGGTATAACAGTCGTTCGTTAAGGTAACCGAGATCTGTGAATTATCAATCAGGTCACTGAACGGAATGTTTAACGGATTCACTGTGTCTGCCAGAGCTCCGTTTATCAGCCATTCAAATTGAGCTGCAGAGGTTCCTGTATTTACAAAGAAAACGCCGTCTTGTCCATTACAAATGGTCAAATCTCCGAGAATCTGGTTCACATTGAAACTTCCGTTCATAATAACAACGCTATCGGTCACTGTTACGCCGCATTGCGTAATTTCTACAACGTAGGTTCCGGGTTGATTGACAACAATACTATCTGCCGTTGAATTATTGTTAAGCCAATGAAAAGTAGCATTCCCGGAATAGGTAACGCTGATAACAATATCCTGATTGGCACAAAGAACTGTTCCCGGTTCGGCGCTTACAGACGGAGTTGAATACTCAAGTACTTCAAAGGCATTAGATACCAGGACACAGCCCGAATTGTCGGTAACGGTAACGGTATAGTCACCGATGTCGTAAACCCAGCAGGTTGAAGTTGTGGAAAGTGTATCTCCGTTCGG